>CANHBE010000181.1 GCA_947458575.1 Flavobacteriaceae bacterium
CCTCGGGGCGCGAGGCGCGCCCCTGTGGGCTTTCCGCTCCTGACTGTAGCGATAGCGGAACGTCAGGATCCCTCACGCAGCTTTCTCAACACTTACAAATTCCGGTCCTGACTGTAGCGCTAGCGGAACGTCTGGACTTGCCCTGACCGTAGCGCTAGCGAAGCGTCAGGATCCCTCACGCAGCTTTCTCAACACTTACAAATTCCGGTCCTGACTGTAGCGATAGCGGAACGTCAGGGTCCCTCACGCGGGCGAAGGCGTTGAGTTCTAAATAATCACTTCTTCAAAATATCCAGAAACACCGTATTCATATACAACTTCTCTTTACCCAATTCTACACTTTTTAAAAAACCTTTCTGTTCCAACGCTGCAAGATAAGTACCAGCCGTTTTCACTTTTACGATACCAGCCTCTTCTAAAAACTGACGCTTGGAGTACGGCCGTTGAAACAAAACTTCCATCAAATCTTTTGAATAAATGTTCGGCAAATCTTTCTTTAATGCTTCACTCATCATGGCCATGGCAACTTTGATTTCATCAATCTTCGTTAACGTGAGCTTGCTCGTTTCTTCTACGGCATGAATCATGTACAAAATCCACCGTTGCCAGTTGCCTTCTTCTGTTACTTCGCGCAGCAGTTGATAATAACCGTTTCGGTTTTCAAGAATGTAACGACTCAGATACAACACGGGCATCGATAGTAAACCTTGCTGCACTAAGTACAGTATGTTGATGATCCTTCCGGTTCTTCCATTCCCATCCCCAAATGGATGGATCGCTTCAAACTGATAATGAGCCACTGCCATCTTTATCAATGGATCAAGACCATCATCATTGAGGTTCAGAAATTCTTCGAGGTTTTTTAACTTTTGTTGAATCACCGCTTCACCAACCGGTGGTGTGTAAATCACAGCATGCGTTTTATCATTAATGATCTGTGTGCCCGGTGTATTTCGGATCCCCGACTGATTCTCTTTAATGGTTTGAACCAGTTTAATAAAAAGATTGGTCGTTAATACGCCTTTTGCCTTTACATGTTCATGTCCCTGCCACAAGGCTTCTTTATAATGGAGCACTTCTTTTGTTGCCGTATCTCCAGCACTGCGTTCTGCTACGGCATATTGATACAATTCATCATAGGTCGTGATGATGTTCTCGATTTCCGAACTGACTTTTGCCTCTTGCAGACCGATTGAATCCAACAAAATAGAGGGATTGGGCAGATTAGAAAGGGAGCCTTCCAGTCGTGCCAGGGCTTTGTGTGCCTGAATGGTCGCTTTTAAAATATCCTTGCTTTCCAGCTCCTCAACGGGTGGAAGTAAGGGTAATTCGTTGTAGGGTTCCTGTGGTTGAAAGGCCATAACCTGTTCTTTTAGTCAAGGGCGTGCCGTGCCCTTATGGTTAATACGAGGGCAAATATATCAACAAAATGCCCTTGTACAGGTATATAGGTCATGATATATCTATGTTTTAAATTGGAATAAGATGTACTTTGATTTAGAATGGAAATGTATCCCCGCTAGCGCGCGTGGGTAGATTTGTTTACGCGCCCCGAACTGAAACATGCAATCATTGACTAACTGCGCTATTGTCAAAAAGCAAATGGTTTGGTTATACTCATTATAAGTTCAGAGGATAAGTTATCAGAGGGTCGCGCTGTCGCTACTCGCCACCAGCCTCGCTTGCCATTTGGGGCCCAGTGAAACGAGGGCTCTCGCCAAGCGGAGCTCAAACCCCCATAGCTATCGGGGCTCCATCGCTCACGCGAGCTCGGTTCAAAATACCAACTGACGTAACCTTAACGAACTCGTCCTGACCGTAGCGCTAGCGTAGCGTCTGGACTTGCCCTGACCGTAGCGCTAGCGAAGCGTCTGGACTTTCCCTGACCGTAGCCCTAGCGAAGCGTCAGGGCTTGTCCTGACCGCAGCGTCAGGGCTACCAACTCTGACAGTAAGAATAAAAGCCTTGTCCTGACCGAAGCGTCAGGAACAAGATTTCGATACACATTTTTTCCTTCCTAAAAAACGTGGTTTTCCCCGTTTTTTCGAAGCGATTTCTGGCGTACATTTCCAACGTGTTAAATTCTAGTATAAGCAATCTTAATAAGACGAGTAGTTCGTAGTGAAAAACGAAGCAACCGCACGGATAAGAATCAATAAACTGCTTGAAGAAGCAGGTTGGAGATTCTTTGATGATGAAAATGGACAAGCCAATATCTTACTTGAAAATAAAGTCCAGATCACTCAAAAAATCATTGATGAGTGGGGCGAGGATTATGAAAAGACTTCGAGCGGATCTTTAGACTTTTTATTGGTTGATAATAGTGGTAAACCCATTTGTGTACTCGAAGCCAAGAAGGAAAGTATTCATCCTCTAGCAGCCAAGGAGCAAGCAAGAAAATACGCAAAGACAGTCGAAGCAAATTATGTAATCCTGTCAAATGGAATTGTCCATTATCTATGGGACATTAGAAAAGGAAACCCTAAACCAATTTTCAAATTTCCTTCACCCGATGAGATTGGAGCTATAAAAGAATGGAACCCCGATCGAAAATCATTGGCAGAAGAGATTGTTGATGAAGACTTCATTGTAAAAGTGCAGATGCCCGATTATGCTGAACGGCCTGATTGGAAGGGAAGCATAACAGCAAGTAAAAATTTCATTTGGACAAATGGTTTGCGGTTCTTACGAAAGTATCAGCTAAGTGCTATTCAACATTTACAGAAAGCGGTAGCGCAAGGCAAGGATCGTTTTCTTTTTGAAATGGCCACAGGAACCGGAAAGACATTGACTTCTGCGGCAATCATTCGATTGTTTCTTAGAACGAAAAATGCAAGGCGTGTTTTATTTCTCGTTGATCGCCTAGAATTGGAAGATCAGGCATGGAAAGCTTTCGTTAACTATTTAAAGCCTGATTACAGCACGTTCATTTATAAAGAACACAAGTCAGATTGGCAAAAAGCAGATATCGTTGTCACTACGATACAGTCTTTAATGGCAAATGATCGCTACCGTTATGACTTCAAACCTTCAGACTTCGATTTACTTATTTCCGATGAAGCACATCGATCCATCTCTGGAAATGCACGTGCGGTATTCGAATATTTTCATGGATACAAACTCGGCCTTACGGCTACACCACGCGATTATCTAAAAGGTGTTGACTCAGACAAAGTAAAGGACAATGATCCGAGGGAAATTGAACGGAGAATGTTGCGTGATACATATTCTACCTTTGGATGCGAAGGTGGTGAGCCTACTTATCGTTATTCATTGTTAGATGGTGTAAAAGATGGCTTTCTGGTTAACCCTATTACATTAGATGCACGCACCGAGATCACTACGCAATTGCTTTCCGATGAAGGCTATGCGGTTACACTAACAACGGAAGAAGGTGAGGGAACAGAAGTTTTTGTGTCACGCGATTTTGAGAAGAAATTTTTTTCTGACAAGACCAACAGCATTTTCTGTCAAACGTTTCTTGAAAATGCATTGCGCGATCCCATCACCAAAGAAATAGGAAAGACCATCATCTTTGGCGTAAGCCAGAATCATGCGCGTAAAATCACTGAAATGTTGAACGAATTTGCAGAACAACTCTATCCGGGTAAATACAATTCTGATTTCGCGGTGCAAGTGACTTCGCAAGTGGGTGATGCACAGCAGATGACCATCAATTTTACGAACAACAACCTGAACGGAAAAACTACCTGGCTGGAAGCATACAAGTCAAGTAAAACAAGGGTGTGCGTTACTGTAGGCATGATGACCACGGGCTATGATTGCCCCGATCTGCTGAATGTATGTATGATGCGACCTATCTTTAGCCCTTCTGACTTTGTGCAGATAAAGGGACGAGGCACGCGCAAAAATACATTTGAGTACATCTATAAAAATGAATTGAACGAGGAAGAAATACAGCGTGAAGAAAAGGAATCATTCAAGTTGTTCGACTTCTTTGCCAATTGCGAATACTTTGAAGAGAAGTTCAACTACGATGAAAAACTAAAGTTGCCCAAACCAAGAAACGGTGGCGAAGAAGGTGGTGGTAGCGGAGGAATCGATATAGACAAATACACCAGTTATATCCTTGATCCAATCTTAAGCCTTGTTGAAGAGAATATTGGCCCTGAAGGCATGCGCATTGATCGCGAGCTTTTCAAAAAGTTTGAAGATCGCATTATCATGGACGACATCATTCGCAAAAATGTAGAGTTGGGTAATTGGGAGAATGTAGTCAGTCACATTCAGCAGGAAATATTTGATAAACCTGAACAATACTTTAACCTGGAGAAGCTACGCAAGGCGGCAAAGATAGATCGCAAGGTTTCCATCCGCGAAGTAGTAGAAAAGATTTTTGGTATCATTCCTAAGTTCAAATCGAAGGATGAAATGCTGGAAGAGGAGTTCGATAAATTTGTTTCTATCTATCCACCAGATGAAGATGTGAATGTACGAGCACTGAAGTATTTCTTTAAAGCCTACATCATCGATCAGGACATTCGCAAGATTATTGAAGCAAAGGACTTTCAGGCACTACAAACAAATCCTACGCTCACCATTTCACAATTCAAGGAAGTGGCTCCCAAATATCGGGAAGTAGTGCCGATGTATATAAAGGATTACGTAAAACTAGAACAGTTCGCAGCTTAATGGATCAAAAATTCAATGCTAAATACCGAATTGAATCAGCCCGCCTGCAGAGTTGGGATTATGGGTGGAATGCATCCTATTTCATTACCATATGCATCCAAAACCGGCAATGTTTTTTTGGAGATATTATAAATACAGAAATGCGTTTGTCTGAGATCGGAACAATTGCAAATGAATGCTGGTCACAAATTCCCAACCATTTCTCGTTTGTTAAATTGGGCGAATACATTGTGATGCCCGATCATGTGCATGGGATAATCATTATTGATAAACCCATTAATGACAACGATAACAACGTAGAGACGCGATTAATCGCGTCTCTACCACCAAACGATGGGTCACCATCAAAACCAAACGATTATAAACCCGGTGGTTTTGCAGGAAACAAAAATCCGATGTTAAACGAAAACGTGTCACGGATCATCCGTTGGTACAAAGGGCGCACAACATTCGAATCGCGAAAAATCCATGCCGATTTCGCATGGCAATCCCGATTTCATGATCACATTTTCAGAGATGAAAATTCATTTCACAATATTTCAAATTACATTGCCAAAAATCCATTGAACTGGGAGATTAGTAAAGACGTTATGAATGACGTCTCATCCTTCCTCGCCACAGAGAAATAAAACATGCTAGACACCGCTACCAAAAATAGAATAAACGACTGCCGCGATATATTGGTAGGTAAGTTGCCCG
Source organism: Flavobacteriaceae bacterium (assembly GCA_947458575.1). GTDB lineage: Bacteria > Bacteroidota > Bacteroidia > Flavobacteriales > Flavobacteriaceae > Flavobacterium. Next base: position 5,353 of record CANHBE010000181.1, read on the forward strand.
ACCCCAAAGCACAGATTGAACAAATTACCATTGGCCTCATCTACAAGTTCATGGACGACATGGACAAGGAAGCTATTGAGCTAGGAGGTAAAGCAAAATTCTTTCAAAACTATAAACTACCCGATCCTGAATTTCCAAAAGATCGCAAGAAAGATAAAGTAATTCCTTTTGAGCAATATCGTTGGGATAATTTGCTGGATGCTAAAGTAACGGCTACGGAAATGCTGCGCTTGTATTCCGAAGCCATTGCAGGGATGGATAAAAATCCGAACATTCCACAATTGTTCCG
>CANHBE010000182.1 GCA_947458575.1 Flavobacteriaceae bacterium
ATTTACTTGTTTATTTTTATCGATAGAATAATGGCCTGGTCATCAGGTATCAATGGGAATCTGCCATTTTTAGTGTACTTTGAAAAGAATTACGAGCTTGGAATGGACTTGGCCATTCTTGTTTTTCTTCTACTTGCTGGCGTTTTGGAATATAGTATTGCATCTTTCACCAGATTTATTGATATTGGCCAAAAAATTACTGATCATAGAACACCGGAGGTATTCAATAATCAATTGCGTAAGATGTATTGGCAGCAGATTGCTATGCTTTTCTTGACTGGAGGATTAGCTTTCGTGTTTATATATTTTATTATCAACGCCTCTTGGGGTTTCGAAGGACAGTTTAATGAAACACTGGTTCAATTGAGCATTAAGGTATGTGTTATTGGCGGAATGGGATACGTGTTATTGGCATGGGGCATGTTGAATTCTCTATACCTTTTTACACTAGGACAATCCAAGAAGCCTCTGAAAGCTATCATATACGCCTGTGCAAGCAATATTCTTTTGGGGTTTATTTTAAGCAGATTCTTGGCTTACGAATACAGCGTTGTTGGCATGTTGGTAGGAGCTGCAATTTTTGTAGCCTTAACGATAAAAGCAATGATCAAATACTTTAATAATCTAGATTATTACTACTATGCAGCGTATTAAGATTCTTTTGGTTATTGTTCCACTGCTCATACTTTTTAATTCTTTTCAGGATAACATGGAAAAAAGCGACGTATTATTTTGTTACGGAAAAATTAATCCAAGTTTGGTCAAGGACTACAAGTACGCAATTCTTGAATCGAAGAATTTTACAAAAAAGGATGTAACCAAAATGAGGTCTCAAAATGATAAAGTATTCGCCTACATTAGTTTAGGCGAGATTAATCAATATTCTTCTCATTTTGCATCGCTTCAAAAGTATACCATTGGCAAGAATAATATTTGGAACAGCTATTACATTGATCTCACCTCTAAAAAGGCTAACGAAATTCTAATGAAGATGGTTGATGAACTATTTTCCTTCGGTTACGACGGACTTTTTCTGGACAACATTGACAATTTCACCATATACGGACCTCAAAAGGATCAAACCAAAAATGTCATTGATTTAATCAAACAGATTAAGGAGAAGTATCCAAAAAAGATGTTCATCCAAAATGCAGGTCTGGATTTAGCGGAAGAAACTTCACGATATATTGATATTATTGCTATTGAATCTATTGCAACCAGTTATGACTTCAAATCAAAGACTTGTAATTTAAGTGAACTGGCCATGTTTGAATCTAAACTCGATAGAATCAACTCGATTAGTGGAACATATTCTATTCCTTTTATTCTTATTGAATACGCTGACTCCTATGAGCTTGCCGAAAAAGTGAAGAAGAGGATCGGTGAAACCGGCTACCCTGTTTTTATAGGTAACATCGATTTGCAAACCTTTCCTAAACTAAAATAGCAGTAGCCATGATGTTTCTTACAAGTTCAATATTGATGGGGTTTATACGGCTTTGCTGTATATTACTGTTCTTATTCTACTTGAATAGAAAATTTGTTAATGTGACGAAGCATGTTCACTTTATGGATTTTATTGTGGTGAACTGGTTTCGTTATGCCAGCGTGCTTGTTTCTGTTATTTTTGTTTTGGTTGAAGCCAGTGCATACAATCTTTTCAATTGTTTCTTTGTTTTTGGGCTTCTTATGGCAGTTGATATTATCGGTTACGAAAATCTAAAAAATCCCAAGCGGTATTTTAGAACGCATATTCGTAGCGGACTTCTTTCTTTTCTTCGTAACGTAGAGAATAAGAGATCATTTTGGGATTGGTTTTCATTAGATCGGACCAAAAAGAAGAACGACAATAATAATTTCATCCTGATCTTAACAATCCTAATTGGTGTCATAACATTTTTGAGTCGATATTATTTTGTCATCTACGATAATTATTCCCTTTCGGATGCTTGGATTTACGATTTAAATAAGGTAATTCAGTTCGACAACCAATATTGGTTTACCTACGAATTGGCCACAGATGGTGAATTAGCGATTGTAAATTTTTATGCTAAGATCACCGATGTAAGTCCGGAAATTGGACTACAAGTTATTGCCATTCTAGAATCAACTTTATTGGCAGTGATCATTTTTTGGACAATCAACAAATTGACGCCATCCAAGTTTATCGCACCTACAATTGCAGCCTTGTTCTTTAGTTTGGTGTACGTCTTAACACCGTTGAATGTTTACTTTTTGTTGAAAGGAAATCCAACTTTTCTTGCGTTGACATTCGCGATTCCTGCTTTTGTGTTTTACTTAAAACCTAAATTATTTCCGGTTTCAAATACAAGTTATTATTTTAGTTACTTTTTTCTATTTTGCGCCATTGGACTGATAGACTTATTTACGCTTTTTATTCTTTCCCCACCGCTACTTTTTATCGGTTTTGTTTTCTCAAGAGTGCGAGACAAACGTAAAAATTTCCTAGCTATTTGTGGATATCTTTCAGCCATGATTGTTCTTTACGTAGTGTATTATTATGCTTGCTACTATCAAAGAGCAGATTTGTTTGAGTATTTGCAAAATAATTTGCTTTCCATTAGTTCCTATACCTACGTGCCTCAGCTGATACTTCCTTACAGTGAGATCATTCGTTATGCACAAATTTCTACTGCTGTTGGTCTTATAATAGTGTTACTTTTGGTAGTGATTAGAAAAGAGAATTGGAGACCAACCATAACGCTTTATCTTTATTTCAATTTCGTGATAATGCTGACCTTTATTAAAAGTGAGTGGTTGGATATTGATATGCTAAATAATTCAATCTCGGTAATGCTCCCAATTATCTTGGGACTTCACATTGCAATATTAAGTAGATTACTCAATTTTGCATTGAAGCGCTTTGAAAAATACAGTCCGATTACAGTTGCGATGATTTTTGCAGCTATGCTTTACTTTTCTTATACTCTTCAAGAAAAAAGCATCAATTCGCTGACTGTTTCTGATCAAACACCAAAACAAATTCTAGATGCATATGATAAGATTTCACAAACTTTTTTCAAGAATTCTTATTGTGTTGTAAATGATCCTGCTACACAGGTCATAAGTCAGAATTCTCACTTTTTTATGAACTATGAGTTTTTTCTGAACGATTATCCTACAATCGATTCAATCAACACAAAACATAGAAAAGAGCCTGACTTTCTGGTTAAAAATCCTGAGTATTCATTGTCTAAAAGCGTCTTGGTTTTCGTACTGAATGAGAAAGCAATAGATGAATCGAATATTTTTGCAGAGAATAAACAACTTCAGAACGATCTGATTGAAAACATTAATCTGCTTAACAAAAGAGGAAGACGTGTTAATCTTTTTTATGACAGTGAAGTTCTTAGGGTATATGAGATTGTTAATGAACCCGGAGAAAGCAAGACGTCTGATTTGATATTTTAGGCATGACAAGTAAAACTACATTTCGTACTCTTTCATTATTCATGTCTTTGATGATTGGATTATTCTTTACTAGTTGTGAAGGATTGGATGATTGGTCAGATTTAAAAGCTATTGAGCTCTTTAACAACAAAGCTGAGAACTCAAAAAGTGGTACTTTTCGGCGTTATGAAAAACCAGGAGTGAGTTCACAGCCGGTCATTCAATCGATCTATGATCCAAGTTCTAAATTTAGCAAGTCGTATAACGAACACATAAGAAAAGTATGTGACTACACGAAATTACCTTTTTATTGTGTGACTACCACTAGTTGGAATGCAAGTCTCAAGATTGCACCAACAACCAGAGTAATCATGATCTATGATACTAAGAAACTTAATGATGCATCAATAGAGGTCTTATTAAATTTTGTTGCAAAGGGAGGAACCCTGTTTTTGCCCTTTGCTAGTGAGGACAAGAGAATGGGTTTTCTGCTTGGTTTTAAACCTGAAGCTGAATATGGCACCGATGTAAAGGCTGCAGGCTTATATTTTAACACACCATTCTTTCCGAATATGAAAGGGAAGTCTATATTAACAGATACAAAACTTTTTGGATTCTCAGGACAAAATTTTTCGAAGAAAGTTAAAATTTTGGCTACAGCTGCTAATAATCCAAGTTGTCCAACGATTGTTGAGAATTCGATAGGAGAGGGGAAGGTTATTTTATATAATACTTCCGGCGATTTTTCCAAGGCTGATCGGGGATTACTTTTTGCCGGAATTCTTAAAGGATTGGAAGGTATTCCGTATCCAATTGCAAATGCATCAACTATTTTCTTAGATGATTTTCCCTCACCGCAGTACGATATTATTGCTGAACCTATAAAGTCAGAGATGAACATAACAACATCCGATTATGTTCAAAAAGTTTGGTGGCCTGATATGCGTGAATTAGCGAAAGAGTTTAAAATTCCTTATGCAGCAATGCTTACTTTTGACTACCGAAACAAGATCTATCCACCATTTACCTTAGATCAATGGAATCTCAAGAAAATATCAACGAAAGTTAAAAGTAAAGACAAAGTTGAATCATTACCTGACTGGCTTGTTAATGATGTGAAGAAAAATGGACACGAACTTGCTTTCCATGGGTACAATCACGTTTCATTATTAAAAAAGCTTTGGAAAAATCCGAAGTTTATCGAAACTTCAATGGGTACTGTGAAGAAAAAGTGGAAGCTAAGTGATTATGGGAATCTTCCTGTAACTTATGTTCCGCCATCAAATGATATTGATCGTATGGGATTACGTGAATTACAAAAATCTATGCCATCGATAGAATATATGTGTAGTCTGTATATTGGGATCTTAGAAGACGGTGGTGACCGTGAGTTTGACTACGATCCATTCGAACCTAATTTCTTTGATTTCCCCAGAATATCTAGTGGTTTCTACATGAGTAATGATGAAAAATATACTATTGAGTCTATGTACTTGTACACAGGAATTTGGACACACTTTGTTCATCCTGATGATGTATACCAGATTCCAGCTACTGCCGACAAACGAGCGGCTGGTTATTCGCTCAGAAACCAGCATACATTAGGATGGCGCAAAACGAAAAATTCAGATAAGGCCTTATTACCTGAGTTTAGAAGCTATATCAAACAACTTACAACTGCCTATCCTCAGTTAAGATTTGTTGATGGAGGTGTAGGAGGAGACTTAACGATGAATTGGCGAGCATCCCGTTTTTCACACAAGTCTGAAAAAGGATTGTACACTGTTCAGGAAATTAAATCTCAGGACTCAGGTAAGAAATATTGGTTTATGTATAGTAGTCCGACGAATGCGGAAAAAATAGAGTCTCAACTAAGAAGTCAATCAGTACTGTTTGGCAAGACTCCTATTATGGACGGATATCTGTATTCTGTTTATACCAATAAATCCAAATTAATATCGGTAGATGTATTGTATAAAGCACCGAAAGAAAAAGCAAAGGAAATAGCCATAATGAATATGGTTAAGGCAGATTTTGCCAAGTTTAAACTCGATGTAAAGGAGTTTTTGTCGGGCGGTGATTGGTCAGCAGATTACGAAAAGAAGTTAAAGCTAGAAATGGAAGCATTGAAGAACAAACTGCTTTCAAATCCTGAAATTAACGCAAAAGACTGGAACACCTATGCAGATTATATGGCATCCATCAATAAAGGAGGCGAAAT
>CANHBE010000183.1 GCA_947458575.1 Flavobacteriaceae bacterium
AAATTTCTTCTCTAATGGCTTGTCTTCAAGCACTTTTTTAAAAAAGCACCATTTTTTGTAACGTTTGAAGATTTTGTTTACTTACGGTCCGACATCAAAAAATTCAATCATCAATCAAAAAATGAATTATGAAAAATCTCTTCAAAACCATTCTTTTTGTAATCGCTTTTGGATCTCTTTCCTCAACAACAGCTCAAAATGTAAAAAACAAAAATTCTCTCCTCTGGGAGATTTCAGGCAACGGTTTGCAAAAGCCCTCGTATCTTTTTGGTACCATCCATATGATTTGCGGAAAAGATTTCGTCATGTGGGATAAGGCAACGACAGCACTTTCAAAAGCATCAAAGTTGGCTTTAGAAATAAATATGGCAGATACGAATGAGATGGCTGTTGCACAACAATTGGCAATCGGAAGTAAACCATTGAGTCAAACACTCACCGATAAGCAAAAAGCAAATCTAGAAGCAATTTTACAAAAAAATGGTGTTGGTACTTTAGCTCAATTGGACACTTTTACGCTCGAAACAGTGATGAGTTTACTTTTTATGAAGTCGTTCGGCTGTCAAGACCTCAAATTTTACGAAATGGAATTTGTTGCTAAAGCCAATGAAAGCAATAAACCGGTTACAGGATTAGAGAAAGTAGCTGAACAAGTTGAAATTTTGGGGCAGTCTTTTACCGATGATGAAATCATTTCTTATATGCAAGAAATCGACCTTGCGATGTGTGAAAAGATGATCAAGTTCTATATTAATGAGGATATAGACGGATTGTATCAAATGATGATTGACGAGAATTCTATGTCTTCCAATGCCCAAAAGATGTTATTGGATAATCGAAATGTAAAATGGGTGAAAACTATTCCTCAAATGATGGAGAAAGAAAGTGTTTTCTTCGCTGTCGGAGCTGCACATTTGCCGGGTGAAAATGGTGTAATTAACTTGTTGGAAAAAGCAGGATATAGCGTCAGACCAATAATGAACTAAGATTTGAAAGTAAAAGAACAAGAGTTTTTAGGTCGGATACAGCGCCATAAAGGAATCCTCTTTAAGGTTTCAAAAATGTATATGGACAATCCTGACGATCAACAAGATTTGTTTCAGGAGATTGTACTGCAATTATGGAAAGCGTACGATAGTTTCAAAGGCGAAAGTCAGTTTTCGACTTGGATGTATCGCGTGGCAATAAATACCTCGATTGTTTTTTTGAAAAAAGAGAAACGAAAAATTGACAAATACGAAATAGCGTCAGAAAATGTAAAAGATGAAGAAGGCGAGGCCGATGAACAGGAAATCAGGTTGCAGCATTTTTACAAGGCTGTACACCAACTTGACAAAATCGACAAAGCAATCATCTTTTATCAACTTGAAGGCTATTCCCATAAAGAAATTGCAATCAATCTTGGAATTTCAGAGGGAAATGCTCGAGTAAAACTCAATCGAGCAAAAGAAAAATTAAGAGAATTAATTAAAAAACAAGGCTATGGATTTTAACGATTTACAATCAGCATGGAAGAACGAAAATACCGAAGACGTTATACTTCCCAACCATCTAGAAAAAATAAACTCAGCCAATATGCCGCTGGAAATTATCAAAAAGAACTTGAAAAATGAGTTTGTCTATCAAATCTTATCGATTGTTTTATTGGTATTTATTCCCTTATTTATGAATTTTCCATCTAAAGGAATGGCAATCTTCTATTTGATGTTTTCACTGTTCGTTGGCGTTTGCATTTATTATTTGGCGAAACTATATCGGTTTTATTTGAGATTGGGCAAAACAACCTTAAACACCAAAGACAGTCTATACGAAACCTATTTCGAAATCCGACTGAATATGGAACTCTATAAAACGTTTGGTTTTGCCTTAATTCCATTTTTAATTTTATTCATTTTTGGGATTTTATATTACGAAATTCCGGAGTTTTTCAACAATGGAATAGAAAGCACGTCATTTTTAGTCACAACTTTTTCAATTGTAGTTCTTTCTATTCTCTACATTGGCTTCGCACTCGAATGGTGGGTGCATCATTTTTACGGAAGATATGCCAAAGAAATGCGTGCCGTAATAGATTTGCTTAAAGAGGAATAAAATTGCCCCATCTTTGTTGTCGGTTTTCTACCTTTGCGCAAAACAAATGCAATGAAATTATTTATCACGGGAATCGGAACCGACGTCGGCAAAACCATCGCCTCTGCCATCATCACAGAAGCATTACAAGCCGACTATTGGAAACCCATTCAAGCAGGAGATTTGAGCGATTCCGATAGCCACAAAATTAGGAAGTACATTAGCAATCAAAAGTCAAAAGTGCATAATAATAGTTATGCTCTCAACACACCGGCGAGTCCGCATTATGCCGCAGCAATCGATGGAATTACACTTGATCTAAAAGAAATCATTGAGCCAAAAACCAAAAACCATTTGGTTATCGAAGGCGCTGGAGGCATTTTAGTACCGTTAAATGAAAACAATACGATCGCCGATCTAATTCAACCGGACTATAAAGTCATTATTGTGTCACGACATTATTTAGGAAGTATCAATCACACATTAATGACTATTGAAGTGCTCAAGAACAAGAAAATTGCCATTGCTGGAATTCTTTTCAATGGCGACGAAAATCCCTCAACCGAGTCAATTATTCTTTCCAAAACAGGAATCAAGAATTTAGGGCGTATCGGAAATGAACCTTATTTCGACAAGAATGTTATTGCTGAATATGCCGAAGCGTTTCGTGAGGTGTTAGAAAAATTGTAAGATCAAAAAAAGAACCAAGAGCCAAGAAGAAGTTGATGATGAAGTGCTTTCTTCACTCTTGCATCTTGACCCTTTTATCTAAACAAAATGAACCTATCCGAGAAAGACCAATTATACCATTGGCATCCCTATACACAGCACAAAACAACTGGCTTGCTTCCCGCAATTGTCAGAGGTGAAAGCGCATTGCTTTGGGATGAAAACGGAAAAGAATATATCGATGCCATCGCTTCGTGGTGGGTTAATCCTTATGGCCACAGCAACAAATACATTGCTGATGCCATTTATGAGCAGCTTACCACTTTAGAACATGTTCTTTTCGGTGGATTTACCAACAAACCCGCAGTTTTGCTCTCAGAACAATTGATGAAAATCCTGCCGTCAAACCAGAAGAAAATCTTCTTTTCCGATAATGGCTCAACCGCAGTCGAAGTGGCGCTCAAAGCATCTCTACAGTATTTTTATAATAAAGGCGAAAATCGTAAATCAGTAATTGCATTTGAAGATGCGTTTCACGGCGACACCTTCGGAGCCATGGCTTCAAGCGGGATTACTTTTTTCACCGAAGCCTTTCAAGGTTCCCTGATTAATGTCATTCGAATTCCAGTACCAACCAAAGGAAACGAATCCAAATCTAAAGAAGCGCTGCAAAACGCCATTCAATCTAACGAATGCGCAGCTTTTATTTTTGAACCATTAGTGCAAGGTGCGGCAGGAATGGTGATGTATGAACCGGAAATCCTTGACGAACTCATATTCATTTGTAAATTACACAATGTTTTTACTATTGCCGATGAAGTCATGACAGGTTTCGGTAAAACCGGTAAAACGTTTGCTTGTGATTATTTGACACGAAAACCTGATATGATGTGCCTCTCTAAAGCACTTACCGGCGGAACAATTCCCATGGCAATCACAACGTTCTCCCAAGAAATCTTCGACGGATTTTTAGATGAAGATACTAACAAAGCCTTGTTTCACGGACACACCTTTACCGCTAATCCAACCGGATGCGCCGCAGCATTGGCAAGTTTGCAATTGTTGCAATCCGCAGCAATTCAAGAAGATATACAGCGTATCAATCAAAGTCATTTGCGATTTCAAGCCAGAGTAAAATCACATTCCAAAATAAAAACGACACGTGTTCTAGGGGTTATTTTTGCCTTGGAGATTGTTACAGAAAAACAAGAAAGCTATTACGGAACTTTGCGCAACAAACTGTACAACTACTTTATCGAAAATGGCATTATTTTGCGACCCGTCGGTAATACGGTCTACATTCTTCCACCTTACATCATCACAGAAAATCAACTGGAAAAAGTCTACCAAGTCGTCGAAAGTGCTTTAGAAATAGTGTAATTTTGGGAGCTAATTCCTGCTATCCGTTGCAATCTTTTTTGCTTGTCACCCCGTGCTAGTTTATGCTGAGCGTAGTCGAAGTACAGTCGAGGGGATTTCTCTGGCAAAAAAGGATTTCCACTGCTATCAGGGCTAGGCATTTGATTATTAATCCAACTTCGAAATAAACAAGAGCAATTTTGTCGGAACCTATTGCTATAACTGCTATTGCATCGCTTTCCCCTCTGGGAGATAATCCAAAGTCGATTTGGGAGCACTATTGCAATTCAAATCATTGCTTTGTCCAACAAGACTTTGGAAATTCTCTGTCATTTGTCGCCACGTTAGGTCAAGACGCTCAAGCCAAGTTGAATGCCTTGAGAAAATCTGACCACAAATATAAATTCCTAGACGATTCCGTATTGATGACCATCGTCGCAGCTCGCGAAGCAATCAAGCAGGCTGGTTGGCAAAACGAAGATGTCTTCGGCATAAACATTGGCTCCTCTCGCGGCGCCACTTCTTTATTTGAGAGACACCACATCGAATTCCTTAAATCAGGGAAATCCGCAACTTTATCTTCTCCGACTACAACTTTGGGAAATATTTCATCTTGGGTAGCTCATGATTTACAGAGTAATGGCCCTGAAATTTCACATTCGATAACTTGCTCAACGGCTTTGCACGCTTTACTTAATGGAGTCGCTTGGTTGCGTTCCGGAATGGCTGATAAATTTTTGGTTGGCGGAAGTGAAGCGCCATTAACCGAATTCACCGTTGCTCAAATGCAAGCCATGAAGATTTACGCTAAAGAAGTACAGCCATTTCCTTGTCGCGCGCTTGACCTCGAAAAGAAACAAAACACGATGATTTTAGGAGAAGGTGCGGCGGTTTGCTGCATTGAGCTTGGCAAAAGCGAAAGTGCCTTGGCCTATATTGAAGGAATCGGATACGCGACAGAATTATTAGAACACAACACTTCAATCTCTGCAGAGGCGACTTGTTTTCAAAAATCGATGAGAATGGCACTACAAAATGTCGAACTCACAGACGTTGATGTTATAGTGATGCACGCACCCGGAACAATAAAAGGTGATATTTCCGAATACAAGGCTATAGAGAAAATATTTGGAAATCACTTGCCTATGCTGACCACCAACAAGTGGAAAATCGGACATACACTTGGAGCCTCTGGAATGTTGAGTCTGGAATTAGCTATATTAATGTTGCAACATCAGCAATTTATTGCTACGCCTTTTTCGACATCAATAATCAAGACCGGACCAATAAAAAAGGTCTTGGTGAATGCTGTTGGTTTTGGGGGAAACGCCGTTAGTGTGTTGCTAACGGTCTAATTGGTAGATTTTTCCAGTTCTCTGACTTTTTCATATACCAATTCGCTTTCGTAACCTTTACGAAGTAAGTAATCGCAAAATTTTTTTCGCTTTTTGAGTTCGTTTTTTTCGGTTATACTTTCATAAATGCGAGCAGAGAGTT
>CANHBE010000184.1 GCA_947458575.1 Flavobacteriaceae bacterium
CATATTACTTTAATAAAAAATTATAAAGTGAACTAAATTTCCCAGATGGCGTAAATTTACTTCGTCTGTTCGGGTATCACCTCGGGTGTAATTCGCGCAACTAACATTCACAACAAAACCCGATAACACCGACTTAAATATTATTCAACAATCAATTTTAGTTCATTCGGTATCTTTAACTCTATCCTTTTCTTAAGGTAATCAACCCGATCAAATGGACCATAAACATCGTTTTTAAGTTTATTAATTATCCAAAATTTATAATACTTACACCGCTCTATTTCATCTAAACTGACCTTTCTCTCACGATGTGGATATGGCTCAAGTTTTATTTTTCCAAATATATGATCCAATGGTTTTTGAGCTACTAAAATATAAGTACTATCATAACTAACATTTTCCTCACCAACAAAGGCCTCAATTACTTTTGCGCCAGACGAAACAAATCCAGTATCGACTTTGTTATCGGCATCATGATATTTTAAAAAACAACCTTTGTTATAGTATGGATAATCCTTCAAAATAGTGTCTTCTTTGTCTAGGATGATATAATATTCCATTTTATTACTATAGTCCAATCTGTAACCTCCATAGTCTCCCCATTTATCTTCGCATGAAGAGAAAATTATTGCAATAAGAAATAAAGAAAATCTCTTCATTTTGTTATATATTGATGTTACCCTACCGCGCGGATTTACTTCGTCTGTTCAGCTATCAGCTAGGGTGCAGGCCGCAACACCTCACTCAAAAAACAAATCTACAAAATGTCTTACAATGTTTTAGCCAAATCCTCTCCATGGGGTCAGCTTGATATTGCATTTTTTTGCCCGGATTACTTCGTCAGTTCGCTACGCTCGGGTGCAAATCCTCGCCAACGGGGACACAAAAGCAAAACAAAAATGAAACCCTTAATAACTATTCAAAAAAACTTTTGCCTCTCGGTTAAATTACATTTACTTTTGAACACACACAATTTACACGAAAAATCATGGCTGACACGCAACAATTACAAAACCTAACGACGCAAGTCCGCAGGGATATTCTACGCATGGTGCATGCTGTTAACTCAGGACATCCGGGCGGTTCGCTGGGCTGCACCGAATTTATGGTGGCGCTCTACCAAAAAATCATGAATCGAAAACCGGGCTTCGAAATGGACGGCATCGGAGAAGATCTTTTTTTCCTCTCCAATGGGCACATTTCACCAGTTTATTACAGCGTATTGGCACGTTCGGGCTATTTTCCTGTGTCAGAATTAGCCACTTTCAGATTGATTAATTCTCGTCTGCAAGGCCATCCAACAACCCACGAAGGACTACCCGGCGTTCGCATTGCATCAGGTTCGCTCGGTCAAGGAATGTCTGTAGCCATTGGAGCGGCGCAAGCCAAAAAATTGAATAAAGACCCGCATCTCATATACAGTCTACACGGCGACGGAGAATTGCAAGAAGGTCAAAACTGGGAGGCAATTATGTATGCGTCAGCCAAAAAAGTAGATAACTTGATTGCTACTATCGACCTTAACGGAAAGCAGATTGATGGCTCTACAGACGAAGTGCTTTATATGGGAAGCCTCAAAGCTAAATTTGAAGCGTTCGATTGGGAAGTCATCGAAATCAAAGAAGGCAATAATTTGGAAGCCATACTTTCAGGGATGACTGAAGCCAAATCGAAAACCGGGAAAGGAAAACCGGTATGCGTGCTGCTTCATACGGAAATGGGGCATGGTGTCGACTTTATGATGCACACGCACGCCTGGCATGGAAAAGCGCCTAACAACGACCAATTGGCAACGGCATTAGCTCAAAATCCGGAAACTTTAGGTGATTATTAAAAAGCAACTGAAAACATGAAAAAATATACCAACACAGGAAGTAAAGATACGCGCTCGGGTTTTGGGGCAGGAATGACCGAACTGGGCAAGAAAAACGAGAATGTTGTGGCACTTTGTGCAGATCTTATCGGTTCCCTCAAATTAGACGAGTTTATCAAAAATCACCCGGAACGCTTCTTTCAAATCGGAATCGCAGAAGCCAATATGATCGGTATAGCTGCCGGACTCACTATAGGTGGTAAAATTCCCTTTACGGGAACATTCGCCAATTTCTCAACAGGTAGAGTGTATGACCAGATCCGTCAATCTGTTGCCTATTCGGATAAGAATGTAAAAATTTGTGCCTCACATGCCGGATTAACTTTGGGTGAAGATGGTGCCACGCATCAAATCCTTGAAGATATTGGACTGATGAAAATGCTACCTGGCATGACGGTGATTAATACATGTGATTACAATCAAACCAAAGCAGCAACAATTGCCATCGCCGATCATCATGGTCCGGTTTACCTTCGTTTCGGCAGACCAGTTGTTCCGAATTTTACTCCGGAAGATGCGCCATTCGAAATCGGAAAAGCAGTGGTATTGACTGAAGGTTCAGATGTAACGATTGTTGCCACAGGACATTTGGTTTGGGAAGCTCTTGTAGCTGCAGAGCAATTGGAAGAAAAAGGCATTCATGCGGAAGTCATCAATATTCACACTATAAAACCCCTAGATGAAGAGGCAATTTTGAAATCTTTGAATAAGTCGAAATGCATCGTTACAGCAGAGGAACACAATATTATTGGAGGACTCGGAGAGAGCGTGTCGCGACTGTTAGCACAAGAGTCACCAATGCCGCAAGAATTTGTGGCGGTAAAAGACAGTTTTGGTGAATCGGGCACGCCAGAGCAATTGATGCAAAAATATCAACTAAATCATCAGGCTATTATGCAAGCCGTAGAAAGAGTGATGAAGAGAAAATAAAAAAAGCCGATTCTGAGAATCGGCTTTTTTATAGCATTTATACTGGTTAGTTACAGTCCGGATCTAGATGCTTTTTCAATCCGGAAGTGGTACCACTACAATCTAAAATTTCATCATAGGTTGCCGGGACTACTCCATTAATCTTGATTTCATTGATCGTAAAGAAACTATCTCCATCATCATCATTATCGTACAAGTTCTGAATACCGTCTCCATCGGTATCATCATTCGTAAAATCGCCATCGCCGTTTAAGTCCTCGTCATTAGATAAAATACCATCACCGTCTTGATCGCCAAACTTCACATCATACAATTTAAAGCTGAATACCAGCGGTGAATAAGAAGGAATTCCGGGTTGCGGTTGACTGAAATACCCAAGTCCTGAAGGAATGAAAATTACCCCGGCACCAAAATTCTCATATGATTCCGGTTCACCCGGTACACTTACAGGATTGCCATCTCTAAATAATGGCATGATTTCCCGCCAGCCTCTGATGCTGGTATCCAATCGGAAAAAAATCGATGGAAATGGCACATATTGAAACTGTGTCGCTTCCAAAGTGGTTACATCGACACCATCTACTTTTTCTGTTTTGTAACGCAAATAGCGACCGTCGTATGCCGCAAATACCTCATCCGCCTTTGATGGACTGATGCCGGTTCCATTATCAGGCCGCAACTTGAGGAAATAAATAAAATAGGTTTTCTCTTTGATGACAACCGACTTCTTCTTCAATTGCGGGTACGTATCGCTTACCACATCAAAATCGATCAGATAAGACATGATAGAGGGCTGACCCGAAGTAATTTTGGAAATCGTTACATCCTGATTAGCAGTGACCTCGACATAATGAGTGTTTAGATAATCTTCAATGATTGCCAAATCATCAGTATATTGCTTGTCAAAATCTCTGATAGCTATCGTAGTTTCACTATCAGCTTTATTGCAAGAAAATAAAGTGAAGATGGAACAGCATAAAATAAAATAAAATCTAAATTTGTTCATTATCGCTGAAATTAAGGAGCGCAAGATACGATATTGATTTATTTTTGTAAACACTTTAACGTCTATTTTTATATTAAATGCGGGTCGACAAATACTTATGGTGCGTGCGCTATTACAAGACAAGAAACATGGTAACAGAGGCTTGTAAGAAAAATCAAATTACGGTTAATGGTCAAGTAGCAAAACCCTCTAAGGAAGTTTTCCCGGGAGACAAGATTACTTTTCGAAGGGATCAAATTACCCAAATCATTGTAGTCCTAGATGTGCCGCAAAACAGGGTGGGTCCCAAGTTGGTCGATATATATCGAAAGGATGAAACACCCGAGGAAGTATACCAGCATCTTGAAATGATCAAATTATCAAAAGAACATTATCGCAAAACCGGAGATGGACGACCAACCAAAAAAGACCGTCGTGATTTGCAGGATTTTGAAATAGAAAACGACTTTGACCTCAACGACGAAATTTAAAGAACCATGGAAAATATTATCCTGACGCACAACGAAATCGAACACAAAATTAGACGCATTGCCTATCAAATCTACGAAACCTTTGTCAATGAAGATACAGTTGTTCTTGCAGGAATCAGTAGCAACGGTTTTGTTTTTGCGGGAAAAATAGCAGTCGTATTACAAGATATTTCTCCATTAAAAGTCTTGCTTTGTGAAGTTTTCATCAACAAACAACAGCCCAGTGCTCCTATCAAGACCTCATTGCCGCTCGGAGAATGCGAAAACAAGGGACTGGTTTTGGTGGATGACGTTTTGAATTCAGGCACAACCCTGGTTTATGGCGTAAAACACTTTCTAGAAGTTCCGGTATCTAAATTTAAGACAGCCGTTTTGGTCGACCGAAATCATAAAAAATATCCGGTTAAAGCTGACTTCAAAGGACTTTCACTGAGTACTTCCTTGCTCGAACATGTTCAGGTTGTTTTTAGTCCGCAGGGCGATTATGCCTATCTAACGTAAGTAATCCTTGATTTCATCTGCAATCGCTTGTGGTGATTTGTCATCTGTGGTGATCACCACTGTAGCCTGATGGTAGAAATAACTTCTTTCAAAAAGATGCTGTGCAATATAGTCGCGCATTTCATCGTCGCTTTTCCCGGACAACAATGGTCTGACTTCATTTTGAAGTTTAAGGCGGTTTAGAAGCGAAGTCACAGAAGTTTTGAGATAAAAAGAAACAACACGATTCCCATTGAGCAACTCGTGGTTATTCGCATAACAAGGCGTGCCGCCTCCAAGGCTCAAGACAAAAGAATCTTGTGATTGCATGAAATCTGAAAACAATTGACGTTCTCTTTTTCTGAAGTATATTTCTCCTTTTTGTTGAAATATTGCGTTGATCGACATTCCTTCGGCAATCTTAATAGCATAATCCAAATCAATAAACGGTAGTTCTAATTTTTCCGCTAGCAGTGATCCAATCGTTGATTTTCCGCTACCCATATATCCGAGCAAAAGTATTTTCATAACTGCAATAAATCCTTATGGACTAAGGGGTTAAAAGCAAAAGGCAAAAAAACCCAAATTTATGACAAAATTGCTTTGAATAATCAATAATAAGACCTTATATTTGCACCCGCGTTAGAGAAAAGACTTTTGACTTGGTAGCTCAGTTGGTAGAGCACATCACTTTTAATGATGGGGTCCTGGGTTCGAGCCCCAGCCAGGTCACTATAATATCACTTTTTTCTAATTCCGACTTGGTAGCTCAGTTGGTAGAGCACATCACTTTTAATGATGGGGTCCTGGGTTCGAG
>CANHBE010000185.1 GCA_947458575.1 Flavobacteriaceae bacterium
GCTCTTTCGCGATTTTTTCAAAGTCTTTTCCGAAAATTTCTTTGAGACCGCGAACATTTTCAATCAAAGTATTTTGATAACGAATCGCAGTTGGAATTACATGATTTCTTGCGATATCACCAAGCACACGACCTTCGATTTGAATTTTCTTGGTGTACTCTTCCAATTCAATTTCGTATCGCGCTTCCACTTCAACATGATTCATGATTCCCATCTCAGAGAATAAATCCAAGGCTTGTTTTGAAGCTCTTGCCTTTAAAGCTTGTGGTGTCGTTTTAAAATTACTCAACCCTCTTTTCGCAGCTTCTTTTTCCCAAGCGTCGCTGTATCCGTCACCTTCAAACAAGATATTCTTAGAAACTTTGATGTATTCTCTTAAGATGTTGAAAATTGCTTCATCTTTTTTGAGTCCTTTTTTCTCTATCAAAGCATCAACTGCTACTTTAAAGTCTTTCAATTGCTTGGCAACGATGGTATTCAAAGTTGTCATGGCGTTCGAACAATTTGCAGAAGAACCAACAGCACGGAATTCAAATTTATTACCCGTAAATGCAAATGGAGAAGTTCTGTTACGATCTGTATTATCAAGTAAAACATCCGGAATTTTACCTACAACATTCAACTTCAAATCTGTTTTTTCTTGCGGTGACAACTTTCCGGTAGTAACGCCTTCTAATTCGGCCAAAACTTTTGTCAATTGGTCTCCGATAAAAACAGAAATAATTGCTGGCGGTGCTTCATTAGCGCCCAAACGGTGATCATTACTTGCTGTAGCAATAGAACCGCGCAATAATGCTTCGTAGTCGTGAACTGCTTTGATTGTATTAATAAAGAAAGTAAGAAACTGTAAATTGCTCATTGGCGTCTTACTTGGACTCAATAGGTTTACCCCTGTGTCAGTTGCCAACGACCAGTTGTTGTGCTTTCCGGATCCGTTAACACCTTTGAATGGTTTTTCGTGCAATAGCACTGTAAAATCGTGACGCTCGGCAACTTTCTGCATAATATCCATTAATAAGCAGTTGTGATCTACAGCGAGATTAGTCTCTTCAAATATTGGTGCCAGCTCAAATTGATTCGGCGCAACTTCATTGTGTCTTGTTTTTACAGGAATTCCAAGATACATACATTCTTGTTCCAAATCTCTCATAAAAGTAAGCGCACGAGTCGGAATAGAACCAAAATAGTGATCATCCAACTGTTGTCCTTTTGCAGACGTATGACCCAGCAAGGTTCTTCCCGTCATCATCAAATCTGGTCGCGAATTGGCTAGTGCTCTGTCAATCAAAAAGTATTCTTGCTCCCATCCTAAAGTAGCAGTCACCTTTTTAACATTCTTATCGAAATATTTACAAACCTCAGTTGCAGCATCATCCATAGCAGATAAAGCGCGAAGAAGTGGTATCTTATTATCTAAAGCTTCACCGGTATAAGAGATAAAAACCGTTGGAATACAAAGTGTTGTTCCAAAAATAAATGCTGGAGAAGTCGGATCCCAAGCGGTATAACCACGAGCCTCAAAAGTATTTCTGATGCCACCATTAGGAAAACTTGATGCGTCCGGTTCCTGTTGAACCAACTGTCCACCTCCGAATTTTTCTAATGGATCACCTCCACCATAAGAAGTTTCGAAAAACGCATCGTGCTTTTCAGCAGTTGCACCGGTTAATGGTTGAAACCAATGCGTATAATGTGTAACACCTTTAGACAAGGCCCATTCTTTCATACCCATTGCAATATAATCAGCAAGTTTTCTGTCGATTTTGGTTCCATGCTGGACAGCATCGCGAACTCCTTTGAAAGCGTCAGAAGTAAGAAACTGCTTCATCGCTTTTTCATTAAAAACGTTTGAACCAAAAATTGCTGATTTTCTGCCTTGCTCTTCAAATTTAACAGGAACTCTGTTTGATGCTTCTTTTAAAGCTTGAAAACGTAATTTTGCCATAGAAATAAAATTAATTTTACGTTAATACCCTAATAATTTTGGGCAAATATATAAAAATATATACCCAAAAATAAATTACCCCTATTTTTTTAGGGGTTAAATTAAATTATTAGATAAAATGAATGATTTTATAGACTAAAAACAATCTTTTCCTTGAATATTGTAATTAGAACACTAACCAATATCTTTGCACGACTAAGAAACTACATGAGATGATTGTCTGGATTGCATTTTTCCTTCTGATTTCCATTTTTCTCGCTTTAGATTTAGGTGTTTTCAATAAGACGCCACATATCATCAATGCGAAAGAAGCTAGCAAATGGACCCTATTGTGGGTTACTTTATCATTTTGCTTTTCTGCCGTTGTTTATTGGTTGTACCTTAAACAATATATACCCAACCCAACCGAACTTAAGCCGGTAACGGCGACGATGAAGTATATTACAGGTTATCTTATAGAATTATCTTTAAGTATTGACAATATTTTCGTGATTGCAATAATTTTTAAAGCTTTCCGAATCCCGCAGAAGTACCAGCATCGTATTTTGTTTTGGGGAATTATAGGCGCAATCATCTTTCGGGGATTAATGATATTTTTTGGTGTACTTCTCATCAATAAGTTTTCTTGGTCTACTTATGTCTTTGGTGCATTTTTACTTTACACGGCAATCAAAATGCTATTTCAGAAAGAAGAGCACGAATTCAATCCGAAAGATTCTTTCGTTTACCGAATGGTTGGTAAAATTATTCCAATTACCAGTCATTCGGATAAAGGTAACTTCTTTATTGTAGAAAATTCGAAAACTCATGCCACACCATTATTCGTTGCTTTGGTTGTCATAGAAGTGATGGATGTTTTGTTTGCAGTAGATAGTGTTCCTGCCATACTGGCTATCACTACTGATCCTTTTTTAGTATTGAGTTCAAACATTTTTGCCATATTGGGATTGCGATCCATGTATTTCTTTCTTGCTGATATGCTGGAGAAATTTAGTCACTTGGAGTTTAGTTTGATTGCTATTCTGAGTTTTGTAGGACTAAAAATGATTTTTCATGACTTTATTGAAGTTCCGGAGTGGGCTTCTCTCGGATTTATCGGAATTGCCTTGCTGATTGGCGTCTTAGTTTCTTTGAATGTAAAAACAGAAAAGAACGAATAAAAAAAACCGTCGATTAGGACGGCTTTATTTTGATATTTGCTTAGCTACTTCAGCGGTATTATTTTGCTTTCATCTATTTTGTATGCTTTTGCAACACTCGAATATTTGCTATAATCGATTGAATCTGTATTGCCTTTATTGGCAAATTGTCCGGGGATAATTACGATTCTAAATATCTGACCAAGTCTGAAATTATCACCTAAAGTCTGTAAATCATTACCTTCCAGGAAAATATTTACATCAAATCTGGTGGCATCATAATTATATCCAAAATCTAAAGTTCCGTCAGGAAAAAAGTAGTACTGTGGAATCAGCTGCCATACATCTTCGCCAAAATCAACTCCAGATAATCGATATACGAGCACATGATCTGACCGAAGAGCAGCATCGGGAAAAGTGTAAAAAACACCGAAACTTGGCGCAAGAAAATTAATCGGTGCCGTTTCGTAAACAATAGCCTCAGCAGTAAAGCCCGGCGCGCCTTGTGGACCTTCCGGGCCTTCACATCCCAAAAATATTGTGGTCACAACAATGGTCAAAAGTAAATGTATACGTTTCATAATAGATAGATTTATGCATTTGAGTACCTGTTGTTCAAAAACCAAACCAAAAACTAAATTATTCGACTTAAAAATAGAAAATGACCTATTTTTACGACTTGATAAGTAAAATGATGGGAAGAAACAACGAGCACAATATAAGAAAACATAATGATAAATTGCACAAAGCGCAAGACAAAGCCAAGCAAGCAGAACTGCTTCGAAAAGAAAAATTGAAAGCCATTATGAAGAAATTCAATACTGAAAATCCAAATAACAATGGATAGTACTAAATTCAACAGTCTAAAAAACCAAGTGCAAGAAATTATTGACTTGATGGCTAAGAAAGCGTTTGTTGATGCTCAATATAAATTACTAGACGCCAGTGAATTTCTAGATGAAATCTTAGATTTTGCCACTCTTGATGACGAATTGATTGAAATTAGTAAGTATCAAGTCTTACTCAACCAACTGCAGCAGAAAATAGATCAAGCATTAGCATAAAAAAGCCATAAACACAATTGTAGTATTTATGGCTTTTGATTTTTGACATGAACGTTTTTACATATTCCGTCTATACTGTCCGCCTACTTCAAACAAAGCACTCGTAATTTGCCCTAAAGAACAAACCTTGGTTGCTTCCATCAAATGTTCAAATAAGTTTTCGTTTTTGATTGCAGCTTCTTGTAAGGAATGCAAATGCTTGGTGACTTGTTCTGCACCAAACTTGTGCAGATTATCTAGCATATCAATTTGATATTGCTTTTCCTCTTCGGTCGCACGAATCACTTCAGCCGGAATCACCGTTGGAGAACCTTTTGAACTCAAGAAAGTATTGACACCGATAATCGGGAATTCACCTGTATGCTTCAATGTTTCGTAATACAAACTTTCCTCTTGAATTTTCGAACGTTGGTACATGGTTTCCATGGCACCAAGAACGCCACCTCTTTCGGTGATTCTATCAAACTCTAACAACACAGCTTCTTCAACAAGGTCAGTTAATTCTTCAATGATAAATGACCCTTGAATAGGATTCTCGTTTTTCGCCAATCCCAATTCTTTATTGATAATCAATTGAATTGCCATAGCACGACGCACGGATTCTTCGGTTGGTGTCGTGATTGCTTCATCATAGGCATTGGTATGCAACGAATTGCAATTGTCGTAAATGGCATATAGCGCTTGTAAAGTGGTGCGGATATCATTGAAATCTATTTCTTGTGCATGCAACGAACGCCCGGAAGTTTGAATATGATATTTCAACATTTGAGCGCGTTCATTTGCGCCATACTTGTGCTTCATCGCTTTTGCCCAAATCTTACGAGCTACACGTCCAATTACAGCATACTCAGGATCAATACCATTCGAAAAGAAGAAAGACAGGTTAGGTCCAAAATCATTGATATTCATCCCACGGCTTAAGTAATACTCCACATAAGTAAATCCGTTTGAAAGGGTGAAAGCCAACTGTGTAATCGGATTGGCTCCTGCCTCCGCAATGTGGTAACCCGAAATAGAAACCGAATAGAAGTTTCTTACATTGTTTGCAATAAAATACTCTTGTACATCACCCATCAATCGCAAGGCAAATTCAGTTGAAAAAATACAGGTATTTTGCGCCTGATCTTCTTTTAAAATATCAGCTTGAACGGTACCTCTAACCTGTGCTAATGTTTTAATTTTTATTTCATTGTATACTTGTAGCGGCAACACTTGATCGCCGGTTACTCCCAATAAAAACAACCCGAGTCGATTGTTGCCTTCCGGCAGTTCACCTTGGTATTTAGGACGAGCAATACCCTTATTCTTGTAGATCTCGTTGATTTTATCTTCAACTTCTGACTCGAGATTATTGGCTTTGATATACAATTCGCATTGTTGATCGATAGCGGCATTCATAAAGAAAC
>CANHBE010000186.1 GCA_947458575.1 Flavobacteriaceae bacterium
AGAAATACTTAACTCTGTTGCAATTTGTAGGCTGTTTTTTTCCATTGAATGCTACTATCCTTTTTTAAATAAACGGGGCTGCAAAAATAAGGAAGGAAAGGAAAGAGCAAAGTCCTGTTAAAGGGAAAGGCAAAATAGTTGAACAAAATGCCAAAAAAGAAAGAGG
Source organism: Flavobacteriaceae bacterium (assembly GCA_947458575.1). GTDB lineage: Bacteria > Bacteroidota > Bacteroidia > Flavobacteriales > Flavobacteriaceae > Flavobacterium. The sequence goes on from CANHBE010000186.1 coordinate 167, forward strand.
TTTACTGAAAATACGTGGTTTTCCACGTTGACTTATGTTTGGAAATAAGACGACTTTTGATAAGTATTGAAAGGGGAGGGCGGCTAGCAAAAAACAACCCCGACAAGTCGGGGCTATTTTAAATGTTTTCACAACGGAATAATTATATAATAAAAAAGCCCCCGATAAGGACGAGGGCGGAACCAACGAGGCGAACCTCACTACGGAATAATCCTTATTGTGATTTGCTTCGATACAAACATAATAGAAAATAATTCGTAACCACAAATAAAATGAAAGTACTTGGACTGGATTTGGGTGTAACCTCAGTGGGAGGAGGTCTATTAACGCTTCCTGATAAATTCGAAGAGTGGGGTAAAGAAGGAAGAATAGAATGGGCTGGCAGTCGTATAATACCAGTAGATGGCGACTATCTTAAAAAGTTTGAAACAGGCTCAGAAGTGGAGACTAAAGCTGCTTTTCGAACAAAGGGACGAGGTTCAAGGAAATTAAAGCAGCGGTATGTTTTGAGAAGGACAAGGCTAATAAAAGTATTTAAAATACTAGGATGGCTGACTCCAGATTTCCCCGAAAACTTCAAAGAGAAAATCAGAAAGGAAGATGGATTCAAATTCAATATCAGTAATTACCTACCATTTGAACAATCTTCCATCGATGAGGCAACTAAACTCCTCGGTGTTAAAAACAAAGAAGGCAAGTTAGCTTGTTCAGAGGATTGGGTTATTTATTACTTGCGAAAAAAAGCATTGACTGAAAAGATTAGTCTTAGCGAATTGGCCAGAATTATCTACATGTTCAACCAACGGAGGGGATTTAAGAGTGGAAGAAAAGATTTAAGAGATGTAACAGAAGATGCCAGGGAGAAAAAGCGTGTTGAAATTCTCGCAATAAAACACGTGTTGCAGATCAGTGAAGAAAAGGATAAAAATGGAAAATTTAAGTTTCAAATAATACCAGATAATAGTAGTGCAAAAATACCAGTTGAGCCTTGGGAAGAATTACGTTTTAAAAAACCAGAGTGGGAAGGCAAGACTTTTACCCTGTTAGTTACAGTAAAAAATGGAAAACAAAATAAACCACAAACGCCACAGGAAGATGATTATGATTTACTACTAACGGCATTAGATAATCTAATTGAAAACTCCAATAAACAAGTTGGCGAATACTTCTTTGACGAATTAGTAAATGATAAAAATTACAAAATCCGGCAGCAGACAGTAAGGCGAGAAAGATATCAAAAAGAACTTAAAGCCATTTGGGATCGTCAATGGCAAGATGATTGCCATCCAGAATTAAAAGACAAGGCAAAGCTTTTAGAAATCTCTCAAGCCTTGTACCCATCTCAAACAAAGGCGGAGACATCAAAATCAAAAGAAATTCTCAGCAATGATCTATATCATGTAATTGCGAATGATATCATCTACTATCAACGAGAACTAAAGTCGCAAAAGAGCCTTATTAGCGGCTGCCAGTATGAAAAGTTAGCCATAGAAAAAAACGGTGAGAAAATTAAAATAGGCGTTAAAGTTGCCCCAAGAACATCCCCGGAATTTCAAGAATTCAGGATTTGGCAAACCGTTCATAATATCAAAATCTACGAGCGAGAGCAATATATAGATGGTCATTCAAGGATTGACGTAGATGTAACTGGTCTATACTTAGGTAATGACTCAAAAGGCTATGAGGCAAAAGAAAAGCTATTCGAACTATTTGATGACAATGGGGAAGTTGATGAAAAAAAAGTGTTTAAGTCTATCAACGAAACTCATGCAGCAAAACTTACAAAGGAAACACATCGAATAAGTCTGTTTTATAAAAAGGATGTTACTGTAAAAGGAAACGAAACAAAAAAACTATTCAGAAAGTACTTCGAGAAAGTGAATGCAGAAGCAGAAGGCGAATTGGTTTTAAACAATCCCGAAAAGTTTAGTAGACTTTGGCATATATTCTATTCTATCAGTTCATCGGATTCAAGTAAGTCACAAAAAGGCATTGAAACAGCTCTCAAAAACCCAAAAATAAAATTTGGCTTCTCTGATGATACAATTAAAGCTCTAACCTCAATTCCTGAAGTACCGAAGCAATACGCATCTCTGTCTACTAAGGCAATTAAGAAATTACTACCCTTGATGCGATGCGGAAAATATTGGAACTGGGAGAACATTACAACTGAAAACCAACTCAAAATACAAAGGATTATTAACGATGGGTGGGATAAAGTAGACAAAGAGACGGGAGAGGTCGTCAATGAAAGACCTTTTTTCAGTACTGAACAGGTACAAGGATTAGCCACTTGGATGGCGGCTTATGTAATCTATGATAGGCATTCAGAAAGTGTAAATACGGAAAAATATACTTCCTACGATCAGATAGATGTAATGAAACTTGTACCTAATAATTCATTACGAAATCCATTAGTAGAGCAAATTGTACGAGAGACGCTCTTCTTGGTTAAAGACCTTTGGAAACAACATGGCCAACCTGATGAAATCCATATTGAACTCGGCAGAGATTTGAAGAAGAACATGGATGAACGAGCTAAGATTTCGGAAGCAAATACGAACAACCAGCAAGAACGCGAAAGGATAAAACGTTTATTGAAGGAACTGCTGAACGATAGCTTCGAAGAATACCTTGACGAGAACACTACCATAACCTCTCACTTTGAAACAAGGCCAAACCCAGAAAGCCCTGTAGATATTGAGAAGTTTAAGATATGGAAAAGTCTAGCGGGTGCTTTACCTGAAGACATTGCTGCCTATTTCAAAGAGAAAGACAAAAAAGAGAAACTGCCTACTAACGCTGACATTAAAAAATATGCTTTGTGGCTCACACAAAATTGCAAATCCCCCTACACTGGGAATACCATTCCATTAAGCAGGCTTTTTACTACTGCGTATGAAGTAGAGCATATTATACCACGCTCTAAGATGAAGTATGACGCTAATGAGAACTTAGTGATTTGCGAATCCGCCATAAATCCAGAACCGTATAAAGGAAATCGATTAGCGCGAAATTTTATCAGTCAATTCAGCGGCCAAACAATCAAGATAAACAACTCAGTCATCAAAATATTTACAGAGCATGAATATGAAACCCACTGCAAGGCAACCTTTAGAGGAAAGAAATTAAAAAACCTGTTAGCAACGGAAGTACCAAATGATTTCATCTCACGACAGATAAACGACACAAGGCATATTACTAGAAAAATAGCAGAGCTTCTTCAGCCCGTTGTAAAAAATGAACATGGCCTAGTGTTTACTATCGGCAGCATTACATCAGATCTAAAACGCGAATGGGGCCTAAACAAAATCTGGAAGGATTTAATGAAGCCACGCTTCGAGAGATTGGAAACTATTTTAGACAAACCAGGAACGTTGATAAAGCACGATGAGAAGCATCCTAATGAATATCACTTTCACGTGCCAGAAGATCCTGATTTTGATTTGAAGAGAATTGATCATAGGCATCATGCGATGGATGCTTTGATTATTGCAGCTACTACCCGAGAGCACATCCGCTACCTAAACTCATTGAATGCTGTGGATACAAGCGAAGACCTAAAACAGGTAAAGAAATATTTGGTAAAGAGTAAGGTTCGGCAATTCACCAAACCTTGGCAATCTTTTACCGAAGACGCAAAAGACAGGCTCGCAACCATCATTACATCTATAAAAGCCAACAATAAGGTAGTAAGCAAGCCTAAGAACAAATATCAAAGGTGGGAAGAAAAAGAGGGAAAATGGGAGAAGGTATTGGCAAAACAAGAGAAGCCAAAAGACCCGAGTAAAAAATGGCTAGCCGTCCGCAAGTCTATGTTTAAAGAACCTCAGGGTATAATTCATATCAAAGAAATCTATGAAGAGAAAAGCATAATTAAGGCTATCGAAATTCAAATGAACAGAATGAAGGTTCAGAATACACCAGCGATGGCTATCGCCCCTTATATCTATGACCAAGAGGCTCGAGAGATAGTTAAAAACCTAATTCTAGAACTTGATGATATTGAAGCTATAAAAAAGCATTTGAAAAAAAGCCCATTGAAGAACTACCTCAAAAAAGAATACACCTCAATAAAAATCGCAAAATTTGAAGAATATGCCGCTAAACGAGTGTCACTTGACAAATCTTTTGACCATAAAAAAATCAACAAAATCCCCTATGCCAAATCAATAATTCCAACATTACTTCACAATCATTTATATGATTACCATAAGGATGTTACTAAATTAGAAAAAGGGTTTTGGAAAGGTGAAAGTGTTGCATTGAGTAAAGGGCAAGAGAAAGCGATAAAGGAGTCGGCAAATCTTGCGTTCTCTGGGGAAGGATTAGATAATTTGAATAAGAAATTAAAATACCCAATTTCTAAAGTTACTATCTATGAAAAGAAATCATCAGAAGACAAATTCAAGAACAACTATGTAGAAGTTGATGCAGGAGCGAACGTTTATTTTGTTATCTATGAAGATTTGAATAGTGGTGAACGAAACAATATGTACTCTCTTGCTGCCCATAAAGCAATTGAAAGATTAGTTCAAGGCTTGCCAATAGCTGATGCTAAAGAAGGGTTCAAAACCTTAATCCTCTCTCCAAATCAACTTGTATATGTGCCTACTCCGGAAGAAATACTAAATCCCGAATCGATTAATTTAGAAACCAGAGATACGAAAAAGAGAAAAGAGATTTTTTCAAGGATTTATAAGATGATTAGTTGTACAGGCAGTAAATGCGAATTTGTCCCACATAATATTTCAAAAAGTATTATTGACACAATAGAATTAGGTTCTTCTAACAAAAATCAAAGGGCGTGGGATGGTAAGATCGAATTTGTAAAACCTAGTGGAAAGAGAGAAGATAGTGGAACAATGATCAAAGAAATCTGCATCAAACTAAAAGTCGACCGTCTTGGCAATATTTCAAAAGCTTAGAATTAATAATTGAATGGCACCAAACAGGCTTTATCACCTATACACCCATGCCAACGGATCGGAAAACCTCCTAAGCAGCGATGAGAATTTTCGGTATTTTTTAAAACGATATAAAGAGTTTACAACGCGAGGCAAAGGCCTGACAGGTCTTTTCCGCGATGGTCATCAAGACCTGTCAGGTCTAGCCAGAATCCGGCAACTTGTTCTCAACTCTAAATCCGTTAATGAATAAAGCACCATGTTGCCCGGCAGAACCTACCATTTGTACACCCACGCCAACGGATCTGAAAACCTCTTCCGAAGCGATGAGAACTTTCGATATTTTTTAAAGCGATATGAGGTGTTTGTAACGGATGTGGCCGATACGTTGGCCTGGTGCCTGATGCCCAACCACCTGCACCTGTTGGTAAGGATAAAAAACGAAGC
>CANHBE010000187.1 GCA_947458575.1 Flavobacteriaceae bacterium
AGATGCAATTGACTTTTCGCCAAATATGATAAAATTGGCCAAGAAGAATTGCCCTTCGGCAACTTTTGAAGTAATGGACATTCGGTTGATTAGAAATTTGAAATCGACTTACGACGGCATTATTTGCGGGTTTTGTATACCTTATATCTCGAAAGACGAATTGGAAAAACTAATTGAAGATCTCGTTCAACTCATTACTGAATCAGGGATTCTTTATTTGAGTTTCGTTGATGGTGACTATACCGATTCCGGTTATCAGATTGGTGTAGATGGAAGTCGAAGCTACTTCTACTATCACAGTTTAGTAGAAACTATAAAAGAACTTGAAAAACAATCTTTTACGATAAAAAGTTTAATTCCTTTATTGTACGAAAAATCAAATAATGATAAAGAAGTTCACACGGTTTTGATTGCCAAAAAATAACTACAGCATACCGTTATATTTCCGAACGAACCACTCGATTCCCAATGCGGTCGCAATGAGAATTAAAAGTAATACCCAGTCAATTAGCGGTGTTTTTCTCACAATAGCTTTTTCGACCGCTTTATAATCGGCATTGTTTAATAGCGTATCAATCAAATCGTCAACTTGATTTGGCATAAATGCAGTTGCAGCAGTTTGAACAGCCAACTCTTTCAACTTCGTTACGTCCGGATTTACAAATTGTTTTTCTATATCAAAATCCAAGATTTCAAAAGAACCACTGTAACTGCTATTGGAATTTAGTTCTTTAACCAAAAACTCATATTGGCCGGCTTCTAGTCCGTCTAGATTGACTTTAAAAGCATTACTGCTTCTTAGCAGATCATATTTCTTGCTTTGTTTGGTTTTCTTATTTACAACAGAAATCGTCAATCTTGCTTTTTCATCTAACTCGTAGTTTTTGTTAAAATACTGAGCAGTTATTTCAATTGCATCACCTGAATTATAAAAACGCTCATGATTAACAACTAACGATTTACGTGCATTATCAGAAGACAAGTACTGAATGATTTTATCTACAAAAACATCATATTTCTCATATGATTTTGTTTCTACATGACTGTACATTCTCCATTTCCAGCTATTCTCTCCCATCAAGAATGCCATTCGCTTTCCTTGATTCTCTGCGAATGCTAAAAGTGGCGCGTTGGTGTCAATATTTCTGATTTTGGATGCCAGTAAGACTTCAACGTTCGAATTTGTGGTAATTGTTCCAAAAGCATTTTGCAATGGTGGAAATTGAAAAAATCCGATGTCTTCTGTTGCAAACAAATTAAACTCTGACTGAAAGCTAGCGCTGTAGTCTTCTCGTTGCCCACTCATCTTAAAAATCAAACTTTTCTGTACTTGATTCAAAAGTGCATAATCAGTGCTTGGTCCTGTTATGATTAACGTGTTTACACCCGTCTGCGAATTACTTTCAAAAATCGATCTAAAGTTGCTGGAAGGTTGATACAATATCAATACATTAAAATCAGATAAAGATTTGATTTCTTGCGGTTTAACAACGGTAACTTTTCTTTGCGAATTAGTTTCAATTGCGCGTTTTAAAGCACCAACGTCAGGGTGATTGATCTCAGTAATGATGGCTACATTGGTTTTTTGATCGATTACTTCAACAGCAAAATTCTTACTATTATTGTAACTGTTCTTTTCAGATTCTTTTGAAGAGATTGACGCTTTAAAAATCTGTAATCCAATTTGATTCGCAGGCAGTAGAACATTTAGAATAGCTGATTTTTTCTGAGGAGAAAACGAAACGGTCTGCGTATTTAAAATGTTGTTACCTTGCGAGATGCTAAAGTTTGCCGAAATCGACTTTGATCCCGAATAGTTTAGGAAAACTTCGACAGGAAATTTGTTCTTGTGGAACACGTATTTATTGACATTTAACTGTCCAATTTTGATATCTAAAAACGTCGTAGTATCGCCCAAAATCAGAGGAAACACTTTATTGCGATTTTCGAATCCATACACGTAATCACTCCCAATGGTCTGGTTTCCATCCGAAATTATAACCGTTGGAAAGACCATATTTCTGTATACGCTCTTCAAATGTTTGGCTACTTCATCGATGTTGGTTTGTTTTCCCTTAAAGTCAAAAATCGCTGAGGTCTCAACACTACTGTCGAAACGATAGGTTTGCACATCAAATTTATCTTTCAAAGCGCTATTCGAAGTCAGTTTTTGATGTAAGTTGATGGCAGCCTCTTTCGCATTCAAATTAACCACTGAACTAGAGTTGTCAACCATGATTGGCAATGGCGTCTTGATTGTTTCGAAGGTCTTTCGTGAAAGAATTGGATTAATCAATAACAACAAAACACCAAGCCAAGCAAGAAACCTTATGCTTGCTAAGATCCATGTAATTCTTTGGACGTTCTTATTCTTAAAAATATACTGGAAATAGGACAATCCTATTGCAATCAGTACAGCCAAAAGAATGAGTAAAATTGTGCTTGAGGTCATTTATTAGCGTTGTCTGTTTGTAGCCAGCTATTGGCTCACTCTTATTTTATTGACTTCGTATATAGAATCAGTTTTGAATATCGATCAAATACTGATAATTTTACGTCAACATGCCACCGTCTACATTCAAGACTTGACCAGTTACGTATGCACTCATATCTGAGGCAAGGAATAAGCAGGCATTCGCAACATCAGTAGTAGTTCCGCCTCGTTTCAACGGTATGGATTCTCTCCAGCCCTGAACCACATCTTCATTTAACTTTGCAGTCATTTCAGTTTCTATAAAACCAGGAGCAATCGCATTACAGCGAATATTTCTGGATCCTAGTTCTAAAGCCACCGACTTGGTAAAGCCGATTACACCCGCTTTTGAAGCCGCGTAGTTCGTTTGCCCGGCGTTTCCTTTGACACCCACTACTGAACTCATATTTATGATCGAACCTGAGCGTTGCTTGAGGAAGATTTTTTGAATGGCTTTGGTCATGTTGAAAACTGACTTCAAATTGACTTCAATCACTTTATCGAAATCTTCTTCAGACATTCGCATCAGCAAATTATCTTTAGTTATACCTGCATTATTGATCAAGATATCAATCGTTCCAAAGTCGGCAATAACCGAATCAACAAAAACTTGAGCTTCTGCAAAGTCAGCAGCATTGCTTTGATAACCTTTAGCTTTGATGCCTTTAGCATTTAATTCACTTTCTAAAGCAAGGGCAGATTCTACAGATGAACTATAAGTAAATGCTACGTTGGCACCATGTTGTGCAAAAACTTCTGCAATTCCTTTTCCGATACCTCGACTGGCTCCGGTAATTATGGCAACTTTTCCTTCAAGTAATTTCATGTCAATTCTGTTTTTTGTTAGTAGCAATTCCTGTTATTCGCTTCATTTTTTTGTGTTTTGGTCATTGCATAGAACGAAGCAATCAGGGCTATTTAAAGTCGGTCAAAGATAACATTATTTGTGATTTTAAAAATATTGAATCCTATTAAAAAGCCGATTGAAATAATATGTTAATACAAAAAAAACTTAATTTGCCGACATGAAAAATGATGGACATGGCTTCCAAGTGATTTATAATCAATATTGCGTGTTGTTCTAGCTCCAAAGATGAGCAACCTATTCATCAAACAAGAAATAAAAAACCGACCAAAAATAATGGTCGGTTTTCTTGTATACATGTATCTGATTAATGCAAATTGTCTTTCTTGATACTAAATCTTTATTAGTTTTAGCTGCTGATCAACACCATTTGCGTTCACTTGTAGAAAATATACTCCAACTTCAAGCGCCGAAACATCAATTGCACCACTAATATTTTGGAATATTGAAACAATGCGACCATTACTATCAGAAATAGTTACCTTGTCTATGTTGGAGTAACTGTTGAAAGACAAGATATCTGTTGTCGGATTTGGAAATGCAATGATTTTATTATTCGAATTATCCGGTTGAATCGTAGTTAAAACACTATTTGTCTCACAATCTGAATTGATTACTGTATCAAAATTGCCATTAATAAGCGCTTGATTGTTGATATAAACCTGTTGCTCAACATCGCAGCAGATGTATTGAAGGTTTGGATTACCGCTAAAGTTAACAAAGTCCTCAATTGTAAAATTCTTCAGTTTGAGGTTTATTAAATTATTATTGGGACAAGATAAAACATCAAGATTCTGGAAATTATTCAAATCAAGAGTGGTCAACTGGTTGTTATCACAATATAAGTTTCTGACATATTGAATATTTCCAAAATTAAGATTCTGAAGAAGATTGTCAGACACATAGACGTTTTCGAGATTTGGATTATTACTCAGATCAAGGCTTGTTATTTGTGTTCTTCCGATGAAGAGATTTGCAAGCAAAGGTTGATTTGATAAATCGATAGCTGACATTGGAATTACCGCTCCTGCTGAAGATCCTAATGTAATTTCTACAAGTTTATCACAATCAGAAATATCTAAAGTGCTAAGACTTCCGAAGTAAGTCAATTTTCTTAAGTTCGTTAAATTATCTAACGAAAGTACAGTATTCGCACCATTATCAGTTATGCGCAACTCTTTCAAATTGATATTGTTTGACAAATCAATACTGTTCAATAAACCGCCATAGATATCTAGAACCCTTAAATTTATATTACCAGAAACATCTAAAGAAGTTAAGGTCTGTTGACCAGAGATAACTTGTAAAACAAGCTCTTCCAAATTAATCAATTCAGGAAAAATGAAAGAAGACGCAAAGCAATTATACGAGTTAATCTTCCTTACATTGGTAAAGAACTGAAGTCCTTCTAAATTGGTAAAACCAAGGTATGCAAAATCAATTGCACGGATATTCTCAGCTTCAGTCACGCTAATTTCACCATCTCCATCAGTATCCGCATTTGTTGTTACATTGCCATTCAAGTCAGTAAGAGCAATATTATTACCCACAAGCGGTGAGTTGGTTAATGCACCTTTAAGTATAGGATCCGGAAAATTAATGTTCTGTGCATTGACAGCTGAAAGAAATAAAAAACAAAAAGGTAGTAATGATTTTTTCATAGCGTATTTCTCTTTAAAAATATTACATATATTTCATTTACAATATTTTACAAGTTAAATTCAAGTAAAGTTTAACTACTGTTGAACAAGAAATATTGATTTCTGCGAAATAACCGCAACTTTCTCAAACAAAACGCAAAGAACAAAAGATACAATAATTATCAGTTGTGGAGCTTTTGAAAAAGAAAAAACCGCTTCGTCTTTGAAGCGGTTTCGTATAATTTGTAAGTTTATTGCGATTATCAATCCATTCTACTTGTCTAGCATACTAAACAAATAAAGCAATGCATTACTTTTAGCTTTGTCAATTTGATGAAATTGAACAAGTGTAATCCTTTTACTTTGACTTAGACTGATTTGCATTTGTTGCGGAAGGCCGTAATGACGCAAATGGCGAAGTAAAAATAGTGCAAACTTGATCGCCTTGGTACCAAGTGCCTCTGTATAGAATATCGACTCTAACGCGATACTCAGTATTTGCTGCAGCTCCACC
>CANHBE010000188.1 GCA_947458575.1 Flavobacteriaceae bacterium
CGTGCAAAGTTCAGCTAGCAAAATGATGAGCAGTGCCGTATTCGGACAAATCATCATTCTGATTGTGTATTTGCCCATCTTCGCTTTGGAGGGCATCGAAGGCAAGATGTTTAAACCGATGGCACAAACCGTAGCATTTGCTTTATTGGGTGCGTTCCTTTTGTCGTTGACCTACGTGCCAATGATGAGCGCATTGTTTTTGAGCAAAAAAATAAAACATGAGCCCAATTTCTCAGATCGATTACTCATTGCTTTGGAGATAAAGTACCAACATGCACTTGAAAAAATTCTCAAATTTCCAAAAGTGGTGATAAGCAGTGTAATCGGTTTGTTTATTGTATCGATTATTACTTTGGTATTTTTGGGAGGTGAATTCATTCCAGCGTTGGAAGAAGGTGACTTTGCCGTTGATACACGCGTTCTTACCGGTAGTAATCTGACAACCACTATCGAAAGCACCCAAAAAGCGGCACACATTCTCAAAACACAATTTCCCGAAGTTGAAAAAGTAGTGACAAAAATAGGCAGTGGCGAAGTACCCACTGATCCGATGCCTATGGAGGCCAGCGATATGATGGTCATCATGAAAGACAAAAGTGAGTGGAAAAGCGCTACAACCTTTGATGAAATGGCAGAAAAAATGGGCAAAGCTCTCGAAGATGTTCCCGGGATAACTGCAGGATTTCAATATCCGGTGCAAATGCGCTTTAATGAACTTATGACTGGTGCAAGACAGGACGTGGTCTGCAAAATTTTTGGAGAAAATCTAGATACATTGGCGGTTTATGCGCAAAAACTAGGTACAATCGTGTCAACTGTTGAAGGTGCACATAATTTATTTGTCGAACCGGTTACCGGTATGCCACAAGTTGTCATTGAATACAATCGAAATATGATTGCACAGTTTAACTTGAGTATCGAAGACGTGAATCAAGTGGTCAATACAGCTTTCGCCGGGCAAACAACTGGTTTAGTCTTCGAAGGTGAAAAGCGTTTTGACTTAGTCGTTCGGTTAAACAACAACCAACGTAAAGATTTAGACGATATTCAAAACTTGCTGATTCCGACGCCACAAGGCACTCAAATTCCATTGTCGCAATTGGCTGAAGTGGCAATCAAAAACGGTCCAAACCAGATTCAACGCGAAGATGCTAAACGTCGCATAGTAGTTGGTTTTAATGTAAGAGGTCGAGATGTGCAAAGCATCGTCAACGAACTACAACAAAAAGTTGAAAAGCAAATCAAATGGCCAACGGGTTACTACACTACTTATGGTGGTGCCTTTGAAAATTTAAATAAAGCCAAACAACGCTTAATGATTGCGGTTCCGATTGCACTGCTACTCATTTTCGTATTGCTTTTCTTTGCGTTCAACTCGGTTAAACAAGGCTTGTTGATCTATTCTGCCATTCCACTTTCTGCAATTGGCGGGATATTTTTCTTGGCGCTGCGCGGAATGCCATTCAGCATCAGTGCGGGAGTGGGCTTTATCGCCTTATTTGGTGTTGCAGTCTTGAACGGAATTGTTTTGATTTCAGAATTTAATCAATTAAAAAAAGAAGGAATGAACGATTTACATCGCATCGTCTTAATGGCAACTAAAGTCCGTTTGCGACCTGTATTGATGACCGCATTTGTAGCTTCTCTTGGTTTCTTGCCCATGGCGCTGAGTAATGGTGCCGGCGCAGAAGTACAACGACCTTTAGCCACCGTCGTTATTGGTGGATTGTTGATTGCCACTTTCCTTACCTTATTTGTGCTTCCTATTTTGTATGTAACCTTTGAAAAAAGGAACAAAATAGAACCACTCCAAAAGAACACAACGCTGCTCATGCTATTTTTTCTATTGGCAGGCACTACAGTAAATGCCCAAAACCCAATAACACTTGACGCAGCTGTAGCTACCGCACTTAAAAACAACGCTTCGGTGAAGAACGATCGACTCAAAGCGGAATATCATAAACAGTTAATTAAAACAGCAACCAATCTACCTGCTACCAGTATTACCGGGGATTACGGACAAATCAATAGTATTTATAATGACAATCGACTGGGTGTGGCACAATCATTCCAGTTTCCCACGGTCTATAATCGACAAAAGAAACTCTACACTGAAGAATGGAAAACCTCCATGCTGCAAATTAGTTTAAGGGAATCAGAACTAAAAAAAGAGGTAACCAAACGCTTCTACTCTCTTATTTATTTGGCGGAAAAAGAAAAGCTTTTACAGCGCAGCGATAGCCTGTTTGAAGTATTTCAAAAGAAAGCCAACTTGCGATTCTCAGCAGGAGAAAGCAATGTGCTGGAGAAAGTTACGGCGGAAAATCAACGTGGTAACATACAATCACAATTGACACAATTACAACAAGAAAAAGAAATTTTGCAAAGTGAATTTCAATTAATTTTAAATTCGACTGTGACGGTAATTCCGGCGACTATTCAATTAAAGCTGAATCTCAACAGCGAAATCGACAGTACTATGATTGCGACACATCCTAACCTTCAATTGCTTGAGCAGCAAAAGAAAGTGAGTGTAGCAAGCACGAAAACCGAACAATCTAAGCTGTTACCAAGCATCACGCTGGGTTACAATAGCATGACCATTCAGGGTGTTGGCGCTGATAACTTGTCATACGACCAATCCACTCGATTTCAATCGGCACAAATCGGTTTGGGTATTCCATTGCTTGGCGGATCACAACGAGCTAAAATCAATGCATCGAAATTGGCCGAAACCATCGCGCAAAACAATTACGAAGCCGAGACAATAGCGTTGAAGTATCAATTTTCAAACGCCCTTTCACAGTATCAAAAAAGTTTAGAACGTGTCACTTACTATGAAAAAACAGCACTCCCAAATGCGAATATTATTGATACAACTGCAAACAAACAGTTTTATAACGGAGAAATCAACTACCTCGATTGGGTGATGTTGATGCATCAAAGTATTGTCATTCGAAGTAGTTATATCGATGCGTTGATGCAATATAATGATGCGATTATTCAACTCAACTACCTGACCTCAAAACCCTAACATCATGAAAATATATATAACATTATTGACGAGTTTGCTTCTGTTAAACTGTCAAACGAAAAAAGAAGAAAATACTACAGAAGCCAATTCCATTGAAGAGACCAACGTGACGCTCACACCGAAACAGTTGGAGAATGCTGCGCTGACAATCGGAACTGTCGAAGAACGCACAGTTGCTTCCGTATTGAAAGTCAACGGTATCATCGACGTACCACCGCAAAACCTAATCTCCATCAGTATGCCTTTGGGCGGTTATTTAAAATCCACCAAACTATTGCCCGGGATGCATCTGAACAAAGGAGAAGTTATTGCCACAATGGAGGACCAGCAATACATTCAATTGCAACAAGATTATCTGATTACGCAATCGCGCTTGTCCTTTGCTGAGAAAGAATACGAGAGGCAGAAAGAACTCAATCAAAGTCAAGCAAGCAGCGATAAAGTCTATCAAATGGCCAATGCCGATTATAAATCGCTTCGCGTTACTTTGAATGCGTTAGGCGAAAAACTAAAGCTCATCAATGTCAACCCGAGCACACTGACTGAGAAAAACATTTCGAAAAGTGTCAATATTTATGCGCCAATCAATTGTTTTGTATCAAAAGTGAATGTAAACATCGGAAAGAATGTCAACCCGTCGGATGTACTTTTTGAGCTGATCAATCCGGAAGATATTCACTTAAATTTGAAAGTTTTTGAAAAAGACATCAACAAGTTATCGATTGGGCAGAAACTCATTGCTTACACTAATAACCAACCGGAAGATAAGCACAAATGCGAGATCATACTCATCAGCAAAGATCTTTCGTTAGATGCGCATGCAGCTGAAGTGCATTGCCATTTCGACGACTATGATCGGATGCTGTTACCTGGCATGTATATGAATGCAGAAATTGAGGTGAAGTCTAAAAACACCCAGACGGTGCCTGAAGACGCGATTGTGACTTATGAAGGAAAAGACTATGTATTTATTGCTATTGACAAAAGCAACTTTAAAATGACTGAAGTCAGCACCGGAGCGAGCGAAAATGGCTATATCGAAATTACCAATGCAGCTGATTTGGCTCAAAAGAAAATCGTAACTAAAGGGTCCTATACTTTATTGATGGTTTTAAAGAATAAATCAGAGGACTAACTACATTAGGTAATAACGTATCTCGTCATATTCAGACTTCCAAAACTTTGAAACAATTGCAATTCGAGTCCTTTTTTCAAATCTCTACTGGCAGTAGCTGATGACAAATTCTTGAACGTATTCATATAGTCTTTCCTTGTAAACTCTTTTTTTCCAAGATTGAGGAAATAATCTAATCTATCAATATCTCTGAAAATTCTGCTATTGTAATTCAAAATATTTTCTAGGGACTTTTCTATGACTTCAAGCATATATTCGATAAAGAAGGTTGATTTTCCTGCCTTGTCACTTAATGAAAGAGATTGATAATATTCATCCTGTGTTTGGCTAATTAAAGTTTCAAATGGCAAAAACTCAAACACAGGATATTCCGTCATCAAAATTAAGCTTTGCCATAATCTTCCCATTCTTCCATTACCGTCTAAAAAAGGATGAATAAATTCCATTTCATAATGAAAAACACAGCTTTTAATCAATACTAATTCATCGGTATCTTTAAGATATTCGAACAAATTTTTCATTTGATACGGAACATTTTCAAACGGAGGAGCAATATGTTCTACTTGAGAACCCTTTACAATTCCGACTCCTTGTGTTCTATATTTTCCCGGATCATCCATTAATCCAGACATTAACTCGAAGTGTGCGTGTAAAAAATTTTGTTCTGATGAATATTTGAATTGACTTAATTTTTCATAAACTCTTATAGCATTCAATACTTCCAGCACATCCTTTTCTGGACCAATAATTCTTTTGTTTTCAATAAGGGCAGTAATTTGTTGCTCTGTTAATGTATTTCCTTCGATTTGCAGCGAAGAATGAATGGTTCTAATTCTATTCTGTTTTCGCAATTGAGGCGATTGTTTACTCAGATAACTGGCATTTACTTCACCAAGTTTTTCAGAAATAGAGGTTATTAATTTTAATATTCTCGGAGTAATATCATAAGGCGGCTTCATTGATAATATCATTTGATAGTATCAAAAGTAGTTCTTAATAATTGAACAACCAACAGTTATTGTTATTGGCAGCTCACTTTGTTCGCATTTTGACGAAAAAAAATGACTTTTCTATTTTGTTTTCTCAATGTGACAATAGTTACTGACTACCGATTTCTGCCCATATATCTTTGCTTTATCAAATCAAATATTAGGATGATGAAAATGAAGATTGTTTCTATCCTCGGATTGTTTTTCTTATTTCATATGAGTTTTAGTCAAGATACCTTGTCGATTACGAAAAAAGAGATTTGGCAAAAAGTTATTGATAAAAACCTCCAACTGAAAATTGCCAACCAAGATTTTAAGGCA
>CANHBE010000189.1 GCA_947458575.1 Flavobacteriaceae bacterium
CTTGCTGTGATTTGTCGGCAGAAAAGATAGAGCGAATAGCGGGATTGGCTCCTGAAAGAAAAATACAATTATATTTGCATTCGATTTTTATCACAGAATCAAAAGAGCTAATAATCTAAAAAATGAAACACACCAAAGTAAAAGATTTACTACAGAGCAACACCACGATAGCTGAAGTGAGCGCTAAAGGTTGGGTACGAACTTTCAGAAACAACCAATTTATTGCTTTGAACGATGGTTCGACGATTAACAATATCCAATGCGTAGTTGATTTCGAAAATACGCCTGAAGCGCTTTTGAAACGCATCACCACCGGAGCAGCAATAGCGGTGACCGGAAAGCTGGTAGAAAGTCAAGGAGCTGGACAGAAATACGAGATCCAAGTGGATAAGCTAGAGATTCTGGGTGACTCAGATGCGGAGAAATTTCCGATGCAACCCAAGAAACACTCTCTTGAGTTTTTGCGTGAAAATGCACATTTGCGGGTTCGTACCAACGCATTTGGCGCCATTATGCGAGTACGTTCTGTCTTGTCTTTTGCGGTTCATCAATATTTTCAGGAAAGAGGTTTCGTATATGTAAATACGCCTATTATTACGGGTTCAGATGCTGAAGGCGCAGGTGAAATGTTTCGGGTTTCCGCACTACCTTTTGACGGGACGCCGAGAACAGAAGATGGCAAAGTCAATTTCAAGGAAGATTTTTTTGGAAAAGAAACCAACTTAACGGTTTCAGGACAGCTCGAAGCCGAGACTTTTGCCATGGCTTTGGGTCAAGTGTATACGTTTGGACCCACTTTCAGAGCTGAAAACTCTAATACGTCGCGACATTTAGCTGAGTTTTGGATGATTGAGCCGGAAGTTGCTTTCAATGATCTGAATGACAACATGGATTTGGCAGAAGATTTTATTAAGTATGTCATCAAATATACTGTTGATCGTTGTGGTGAAGACTTGAAATTTCTCGATGGCAGGTTGGCCGACGAGGAGAAATCGAAACCGCAAGCTGAAAGAAGTGAAATGAGCTTAATTAAAAAACTGAACTTTGTTTTGGAGAACAACTTTAAGCGTGTTTCGTACACAGAAGCTATCGATATCTTGAGAGATTCTACTCCAAATAAGAAAAAGAAGTTTAGCTACATTATCAACGAGTGGGGCGCAGATTTACAAAGTGAGCACGAGCGATTCTTGGTTGAAAAGCACTTCAAGTGCCCTGTCATTCTTTTTGATTATCCTGCAAACATCAAGGCCTTTTATATGCGCCTGAACGAAGATGGAAAAACGGTTCGTGCGATGGATATATTATTTCCCGGGATTGGTGAAATTGTAGGTGGTTCACAAAGAGAAGAACGCCATGATGTCTTGGTAGAAAAAATGAGGGCTCTTGGGATAGATGAAGAAGAATTGTGGTGGTATTTAGACACAAGAAGATTCGGTACAGCAGTGCATTCCGGCTTTGGTTTAGGATTCGAAAGGTTGGTGCTTTTTGTAACTGGAATGACCAACATACGCGATGTTATTCCGTTTCCAAGAACACCAATGAATGCAGAATTTTAAGTTGGTAGAATCGTTGATTTGTTGAATCGATAAAACGAAAAACGACAGACAATTAAACAATTAAAGGAATAAACGACTAAACAAAGATGCTCAAGCAATTTCTTAATCTAAAATTAACTCAGAAATTATCACCGCAGCAGATTCAGTTGATGAAGTTGATTCAATTACCTACGCAGGCTTTTGAACAGCGGCTGAAGGAAGAAATGAACGAAAATCCGGCGCTTGAAGGCGGAAATGAGGAAGAAGAACGATTAGAAAAAGATGAATTTGACAATGAAGATTATGACGATTTTGATGACAACGAAAGCATCGAAGCCGAAGACATTAACATTGATGAATATCTGAGTAATGATGAGATTCCGGACTACAAGACACAAGCCAATAATTACAGTGACGACGACGAGCAACGCGAATCTCCACTCGCATCGCCTGTAAGTTTCCACCAAGATCTCATCAACCAGCTGAACACCTTTATATTGAATGACAGCGAAAGAGAAATTGCCGAGTTTTTGGTAGGCAGTATCGATGATATGGGATATATCCGTCGGAGTTTGATGGATCTTGTAGATGACATGGCGTTTACACAAGGAATCTATACTGACGAAAAAACAGTTGAACGCATCTTGCACATTATTCACGAATTGGAACCTTCAGGCGTTGGCGCTAGAGATCTGCAAGAGTGTTTGCTATTGCAACTCAAGCACAAAACACCTTCCGAAAGCGTTGATCTTGCGACTAACATTATCGAGCAACAGTTTGACGCTTTTAGTAAAAAACACTACGATAAGCTACAACAGAAATTTGGTGTTTCTCAAGAACAATTGCGGAAAGCGGTGCATGAAATTGAAAAATTAAATCCAAAACCGGGTGGCAGTTTCACAGGAAGCAACAAGATTACTGAAAATGTAGTTCCCGATTTTTCCATCAGGATTGTAGACGGGGAATTGGAATTGACCTTAAATGGTCGAAATGCACCATCCCTGCATGTTTCGAAAGATTACCAGGAAATGCTGCAAACCTATAAAGTATCGAAGGAAAAATCAGCCGCGCAGAAAGATGCCGTGCAGTTTATCAAGCAGAAACTGGATGCTGCAAAATGGTTTATTGACGCCATCAAGCAAAGGCAAGAAACGCTTCTCGTGACCATGAATGCAATTATGCATTATCAAAGGGAATATTTTTTGGACGGCGACGAAACTAAATTGCGTCCTATGATTTTGAAAGATATTTCCGAAATGGTCGGTATGGACATTTCAACTATTTCACGTGTCGCCAATAGTAAATACGTAGAAACACCTTATGGAACAAAATTGATTAAGGAATTTTTCTCTGAAGCTATGAAGAATGATCAAGGTGAAGATGTGTCGACACTTGAGATCAAGAAAATACTAAAAAACATACTGGAAGAAGAAGACAAGCGAAAACCATTGCCGGATGATCAATTGGCTTTGCTACTGAAAGAAAAAGGCTATCCGATTGCTCGTCGTACCATCGCAAAATATCGGGAACAGCTTGATATTCCGGTTGCACGTCTTCGAAAAAAGATGTAACAAATCGCAAAAACTCTCGCTATTGAAAAAGATTCTCATTCTTTTTTCCTACCTACTGCATCCTATCTTTATCCCATTATTTGGAGCAATAGTGTACTTGTTTTTTGTAGATAACTATTTAGGGAATTTTGAAAAGTATTTATTACTGACACAGATTGTTCTGATTACAATATTTATTCCCTCGACGATGTTGTTTTTCCTAAAAGCAATGGGCAAAGTCGATTCGGTCATGGTTTCAAAAACCTCAGACCGCAAAATACCGATGCTCATTCAATTGCTGCTGATGGCTTTATTGCTAGCCAAAAGCATCTCTTTCGAAACTATGTCAGAGTTGTTTTTTTTCTTTCTAGGCGGTATCATTAGTACTGTTTTGGCCTTTTTTCTATTGTTCTTAAAAATAAAAGTCAGCATTCATACTATGGCGATAAGCTCTTTAACCATTTTTGTGATTGCTCTCAGTATTCATGAAAATTCAAATTGGATTTACGCCATTGCTTTGCTCCTTTTCCTGAATGGAATCGTGATGTCATCTAGACTTGTGATGAAAGCGCATAATTTTTTCGAGCTATTATTGGGTTTTTTGATTGGCTCAATTCCTGCGATAGCCTTGCTACAATTTTGGTTATAGAATATAGAACATCATTCCAAAATGAAGCGCTTTCATCTTTATTTCCTCATTGTTGACTTCAGTCCCCGAGGAAAAAATCGGGGTCAATCCATAAAAGCCATAGAAGTTAATCGTATTATTCCCTGCTACCAAATATACTGCACATCGGAACTTATTGAAATCGCTATTATTTGAGATTGTAACCGAAGTCGAAGGATCAGTGTACTTTGATTTGGAATAAACCAAATAGCTCAATTGGATTCCCGTATAAATCCTCCAAAATCGATGAGATTCTGCTACTGATGTTCTCCACCTAAATTCGATTGGAACATCTATAAACAACTGTTCAAATTTATTTTTATCGTAACTATCGGCAATACTGCTTGTGCTGTAAATCGGATTACCATTTTCCTCAAAAACAAAAAGATTTTGAAAATAATTCGAGTATGAAATTCCGAGCCCCGGTGCTATTGCTTTGTTTCTTCTTTTATTTGTTGGAAAATCGCGCAAAAATCCGACTTTGAAAGTGGGCGAAAACCTTTTGGTTGAAACACCCGATGGACTATTCTGAACGATACTGTGTGCAATTGAAAAGTAGAATTGATCTTCGCGGTAAAGCGAATCAACAGCAATCATGGGATAGGGCAGTTTATTTTCCTGAGAAAAAACATAAGCGGCACTCAACAAATAAAGACTCAGAAAAAAGAAACGCATCGGTGTTTTTTTGTGGCTTAAAGGTAGAAAAAAGAGCTACAAAGATTAAATTTTATAATGTAAATTTGCGTAATTATCTTCAATAACAGGTTTGCCGGTCAATAACGATTTAGCTTATGAACAAAGAGCAACACGAATTATACGAAAACGCACGTCGAAGACTAAGACAAAAAAAAGTGGTTTATTATCACTTTATCTTGTTCTTATTGGGCAGTTTATTTCTTTTTCTGGCCAATATTGTCTTGGGCTACGGACAACCAAATCATTGGTATATTTGGGTATCGACCACATGGTTGTTCCTATTTATTCTTCATTTTGTGAAGGTATTTATCACAGATCGCTTTATGAACAAAGACTGGGAAAGAGAACAAATCGACCGTTTGATTCAGTTACAGAAAAACAAGATTAACGATCTCTCAGAAAAAATCTCAAGAGATTCCAATTCCTAATTTGACAAGCAGATGATCATTCTCATAGCAGCTGCAGCTGAAAACAACGCCCTAGGAAAGGACAATGAACTTCTTTGGCATTTGCCCGATGATTTTAGAAGATTTAAACAAATCACTTCAGGGCATCATATCATAATGGGCAGAAAAACCTTCGAAAGCTTTCCTAAACCTTTACCCAATAGAACGCACATTGTAATTTCGCGACAAGCTGGTTACAGACCCGATGGAGTGATTGTCGCAGGCTCTATTAGCCAAGCGCTTTCCATTGCTCCGACTGATGAAGATGTTTTTGTAATTGGTGGCGGTGAAATTTATACTTTGGGACTGCCCTTTGCTGACAAGATTGAACTGACACGAGTTCACGGTCATTTTGAAGCAGATGCTTTTTTCCCTGCGATAGATCCGAATCAATGGCAACTGGTATTGCAAGAATACCATCCTAAAGATGAAAAGCACCAATATGATTTTACTTTTGAAACTTATCTGAAGAAGAATTAATCAAAGTCAAGTGGACTAAAGTGAAATTAACGGTATCCATCCGAAAGGTGATAACAAATTCTTTGGTTTATACTATATTTGCGCAAAAATTAAGATGTCCAA
>CANHBE010000190.1 GCA_947458575.1 Flavobacteriaceae bacterium
CGAATACGGATTGGAAGGAAATGTATCAGGTATTTAATTGTGGTCACAGAATGGAATTGTATGTCGACCCGGATATTGCGGAAGATCTCATCGCAATTTCAAAGTCATTCAACGTTGACGCGCAGGTTGTTGGTAGGGTGGAAGCATCCGATGCTAAAGAACTGACAATTATTAGCGATTACGGTACTTTTAACTATTAGGCGTTGCTTCTCATTGACTTCAAATTGATTGTTTTTGCAGATAAGCAGTAGACTTTTTGAGAATTTTTTAAAGACAAAACAAGAACGACAAGATGGAACTAAAACCAAAATTTGGAATTGATCGTTTGCTTTTTGGAATGAAAGAGGACAATGTCAAAGCACTTTATGGTGAGCCTGACAAACGATTTAAAGATGATGAAAAGAATGTCATATTGGTGTATCATGAACTCCAGTTGCGTTTGACCTTTTATCAGGATGAAGATTTCCGGTTGGGATATATTATTTGTGCCGATCCAAAATTGAACATCTCAGGAGAATTACTGATAGGAAAGGAAATTGTTGCTGTGAAAAAAAAGCTCGAAGTATTTCATTTGACAAAATGGGAAATTGAAGAATTTGATATTACCGAGAATCACTTTAATGAAGAGCATTGGATTATTCTGCAAAGCGAATTTGGCAAAGTCATTAAAATTGAAATTGGGGCAATTATCAATGATGCCGATGAATTTGATTGGCGGTTTGAATAAAAAAAGGGTTTCTATGTGAAACCCTTTCTTTTTTATACTTGTTATTGTTTTGCAGTTGTTTCTGCTCCCGGTATCGACTCAAAAAGTTCAACTTCAAAAATTATGTTTGAATTCGGTGGAATAACATTTCCGGCTCCTCTTTCTCCATAACCCAAAGCAGAAGGAATAAACAGTACCGCTTTGTCTCCGAAATTCAAATTACTAACACCTTCTAAAAATCCGGGAATCAAACCGTCTTTTTTGCCTACTTGAAAAGGAAAAGGCTTGTAACCATTTTGTTTAGCTCGGTTTTCATCATATTTCCCATAGGTTTTACAAACTTCTTCGTAGCTGCTATCGAATAAAGAACCGTCTTCAAGATAACCGGCATAATGAATATACATCGTTGTGCCATCAACAGGCTTTTTACCTGTGCCTGTTTGAATAATTTTGTATTCAAGTCCAGTGGCTGACTTAGTAGCAGATGTTCTTACGCCTGCTAAGTACTTCACTTTTTCAGCCATAACCGGAGCATATTTCGCATTGTAAGCTTTTTTGGCTTCTGCTTCTAGAGCTGCTTGTTTTGCTCTTTCTTCAGCTTGCGCCGCCGCTACTTTTTTATCGTCTTCTGCTTTATTGCCATAATAGTCTGAGAACACTTTAACCGCATCGAAGGCTTGAGCTTGCTTTCCTTTTCTGATGATTGTGATTTTATTCATGACATCATCTTGAGCAATTGCATCAACTACGTTTTGGCCAGATACCAAATAACCGAAAATCGTATGCTTTCCGTTGAGCCAAGGTGTGTCTTTGTGTGTGATAAAGAACTGACTGCTATTGGTTGCTGGACCTGAGTTAGCCATTGCCAAAATTCCTGCTTTGTCGAAAACAAACTCAGGAACGATTTCGTCTTTAAAGCTGTATCCTGCTCCGCCACTTCCGTTTCCTGCCGGATCTCCACCCTGAATCATAAAGTCTTTGATGACACGGTGAAATTTGAGTCCATCGTAATAAGGTTTTCCTTTCAATTTTTCGTCAGTCACAAATGTGTTTTTACCTTCCGCCAATGACACAAAATTCGCAACTGTAATTGGTGTTTTTTGATATTCTAATCGGATTACAATTTTGCCTTTTGCAGTTTCTATTTCGGCAAAAAGCCCGTCAGTGCTGCCAGATGCATTTGTTTTCGGTACTACTTTCTTTACTGTTGACACTTTCTTTGCTGTCGCCGGTTTCGTGTTCTTTTGAGCATAACCACTCATAATTCCCAAGAACAATAACAAGATGATCTTAATTCTCATTTTCTGTTGATTAATAAAGTTTCCTTACTTGCTTCGCTTTATGCAGGGATTTTCAGGTTTGTTCCCTTGATTTTCAAATCTATTGCTACTTTGGCATGTTCTCCAAAAGTTCAATTTCAAAAATAATCGGTGTGTTAGGCGGTATTACATCTCCTGCTCCTTGTGCCCCGTAGGCTAGGTGAGATGGGATAAATAACAAAGCCTTATCACCGAAAGACAGTTTTTCAATTCCTTCAATAAAACCGGGAATCATCCCATCTTTTCTACCAAGTTCAAAAGGAATCGGCAAATATTGCTTCGCATCGCTTCGACGCTGGTCAAATTTACCAAAAGTTTTTGAAACATCTTCCAGACTGCTGTCAAACAATTCACCGTTTTCTAGAAAGCCGGCATAATGAATGTAAACCGTGTTTCCATTTTGAGGTTTCTTCCCCGTCCCTTTCTTAATAATCTTGTACAACAAGCCGGATTTTGTCTTCTGGGCAATTGATTTAGCTTCTTTGAAATAGGCGGCTTTTTGCTCCTTTACGATTTTGTATTGCGCTTCAAATTTCTTCTTATTTTCTGCATCAATCAAAGCCTGTTTTTCTCGATTCTTCGATTCTACACCATAATAATCTGAAAAAACCTTCACTGCGTCGAACTTCTTTGCTTCAGAACCATTTCTGATGATTTCTATTTCATCAATTTTGTCATCTTGAACAATTGTATTGACAACTTCCATCCCGTTTCCAATCACTTTTCCAAAAATAGTATGTCTTCCATCAAGCCATGGAGTTGCTAAATGAGTAATGAAAAACTGGCTACTATTTGTTCCCGGTCCTGCATTAGCCATTGCTAACATTCCGCCTTGATCAAATTTGAGATCAGAGATTTCGTCTTTAAAGAGATAACCGGCATCGCCTGAGCCATTACCCAAAGGGTCGCCACCTTGTATCATAAAATCTGGAATTACTCGATGGAACATTAGACCATCATAAAAGCGTTTTCCTTTCAACGAGCTACTCACAAAACTATTTTTTCCTTCTGCCAGCGTAATAAAATTCGCAACTGTGATCGGCGCTTTTTTGGGATCGAGCTGCACGATGATATCTCCTTTGCTCGTTTTGATTGCTGCGTAGAGTCCATCAGGTAAACTACTATATTCCTCTTTACAAGCTTGAACAATAAACGCTGTAATTAATAATAATGCTATGGTATACTTCTTCATATTGTGATAGATTATTCAGCTTGTAATTTACTCTCTGGACTAAAGTCATTTAAGGTTACTGTGCACATCAAAGGTTGATTGTGGCCAATTCGGCGGTTGTCGCCATGATATCCATAACCCATATGGGACGGAAACAAGAATGTTACCGTCTCGTTTTTTCGCATGAGCTTGATTCCATCGCGCAATCCCATAATGATTTTTTGCTCTTTGTCAACATAATATCTCTGAGGGCGCAATTCGAGTTCAGAATAGATCACATTTCCATCTAAATCTTTAATCTCATAAGTAAAATTTGCAATATCTCCTTTTTTCGGCCTTAAGGTATCCATTGTATTTCTCTTGTCATATCGATACCAATAACCTTTTTTAGAAGCAACATAGACCATTTCCGGATCACTTTTGATAATTGAATCTATTTTTGCTTCTTCCCCCGAAATGAGTTTTTTGTTTCTTTCCGCTGATTCGCGGAGAAAGGAACCTGAAGATTGAGAGATTGGTCGACGTGCTTTCTGTTGTGAACAAGCTACTAATGAAAATATCACTACAGTAAAAAGTGTCAATGTATACAAACTACTTTTCATAACTTAAATTTTTATAGACGTAATCAGTTGCTTGAACTTGGAGATGGTTTCGTCTAAACTATCGTAAGACTTACCTCCGGAAGCGTTTATATGACCACCACCATTAAAGTGATTTCTTGCAAATTGATTGACATCGAAATCACCTTGCGAGCGCAATGAGATCTTGATTATTTTTTCATCCTTATTTTCAATAAATATGGCAGCCAAGTTAATACCTTTTATAGATAGACCATAATTGACGATGCCTTCTGTATCTCCTTTTTGATAGTTGAATTCATCCAATTCTTTTTGTGACAGCGAGATGTAGGCAGTTTTGTACTCGGGCAATACAACCATATTTTGCAAGGCCCGACCAAGCAATTGAACACTTGCGTATGAACAGTTATCGAATAGTAAGGTTGGGATTTTCGTGTTCTCAACGCCAATATCAATCAATTCTGCCACAATACGATGTGTTCTCCCAGTGGTTTTTGGAAAACGAAAGGAACCGGAATCTGTTAAAATACCGGTATAAATGCAGGTGGCAATTTCAATATCAATCACGTCCGTTTTGTTCATGAAAGAAATGAGATTGTATATCATCTCGCAGGTCGAACCAAAAGCAGTATCAGAGTAGGTAACGGCTGCAAAATCATCCGGACTTTGATGGTGATCAACCATAATGAATGGAACCTTAATCAAATTCAGCGCTTTTTCCATTTCCCCGGTTCGACTCAACGCATTGAAATCGACAACGAAGATTAATTCGCATTCTTTCAAGATATTGAATGCGCTATCCGGCTCAGTTTCATAAATTACCACTTGATCACTTGCCGGTAGCCAAGCGAGAAAAACCGGAAATTCGTTTGGAGCAATCACAACTGGTAGATGACCTTCTTTTTTCAGAAAATGAAATAACGCCAAGGCAGAACCCATAGCGTCACCGTCAGGACTTCGATGTGGTATGATCGCAATTTTCTTTGGATTGGCTAATAATGACAGCAGTAATTCGATTTCCTCTTTTTTCATAGGCTGCGAAGTTACATTTTTTTCCCAAAAGAGAAACAAATTAACAAGTTGTTACCAATTTACTTCATGAGCGATAAACCGAGCCAAACCGCGCCCAAACCGAGAATGATGCTGCATGAAATGTAGAAAAATGCGGTTCCGATACTACCGTTTTGTAACAGTTGTATATTTTCATAACCAAAAGCGGAAAAAGTAGTGAAGCCTCCCAACAATCCGGTTACAATTAACCATTTGAAATTAGAGTGCATCAACTGATTTTTTTCTAACCAACTAACGGCAACTCCCATGAGAAAACAGCCAACGATGTTCACTACAAAAGTTGCTATTGGGAAAAAAGTAGTAGAGTATTTCTGGGTAATAAGCGTAACGAGATATCTCAATACGCTTCCGATTCCGCCACCAACTGCAATACATATCAAAGTTCTAAACATCGGAAAAAGATAAACAAAGACGATTAGCGCTGCTAAAATAAATCATAATATTGTAAAGTTTGATAGAAAAATCAAAGTTAAATGTCCATAACAAAGCAATCAATCATTTTTCATCAAAGTTGCACGCTATGTTTATTTCAATACATTTGACACTTACAAAAAAGTAAATATGAAAAAGCTTAAATTTTTGGTCCTGGCATTAGCAACTCTTGTATTTCTATCTTGTTCATCTA
>CANHBE010000191.1 GCA_947458575.1 Flavobacteriaceae bacterium
AGGCATTAACTGCATTGACGTTTGCCATTGGAGCAATCACCGGAGTAGAATTAATGGTTACCGTAAAACTGTTTTCATCAAAGCAATTAATTCTTTCACCGGATTCTCTGTATACATATATTGTTTGAGAGTTTGTAATTACATCGCCCGCCTGCATGAGGTTTCCTTCACCGCTGCTTGGACCTCCCGATTGTCTGTAGTAATTGCCTTGTATAAGTGCAGGCAAAGTATAGCTATCACATGCTGTTACGTTTGCCGGTGCGTCAGCTTCAATTGAATATACCGAAATTGTAAAACTATTTTCATTCGTACAGAAAGGCGGCGTCGATGAAACAGCATAAATGTATATAGTCTGGGTAGTTGTTATTACGGTTCCCCCGGACAGTTGCGTTCCTGTTCCGTTAGGTCCTGTGAAGTAGTTTCCTACCGTCAAATTAGTCAGTACATAGGAATTGCAAATATCAATATCTGATCTAGACTCAACAGCTGGTCTTGTACTGATATTTACTACAAAACTAGATTCATTACTACAAGTTGCACTCGTGGTTGATTGTTTAAATATGTAAATGGTCTGTGTTGTTGTAATTACATCTCCAGGTTGCAGATTTGTTCCGGTAGCATTAGTTCCCGTGAAATACTCCCCACTTGTTAATGATGGAAGTGTATAGCTCTCACAAGCATCCACGTTTGGTACTGTATCAATGATTGGCTGCGCAATTGATAAGGAGAATTGAAGGTTATCTGTGCAGTTACTTCCACTTGCTGTTGAAACATAAACAAAGATTGTTTGAGATGCATTAATCACTGTGCCTGCAGGAATTTCAGTGCCTGTGCCTTGAGGACCTGTATAGTATTTTCCGACGGCAAGTGCCGGAAGTGTATACGGTTCACATTGAGAAATATCAGCAGGAGTTTCAATCCCGATCACTACATCAAACGAACTATCTGCAGTACAATTGTCTGGTGTAGTTGCATGAACATAAACCGTTTGCGAAGTACTTATTAAGGTTCCTGCAGCTAACATTGTTCCTTGACCATTTGGTTCGGTGTAGTAATTCCCTAACGTCAAAGCTGGTAAAGTGTAACCCACACAATCAAAAACATTTTCAAATGTAGGTAAAGTCACAGTAGGTAGAATTGTTACCGTAAAATCTTTATCAATAGTGCAAAATGGTGGGTCTGGTGATTGGTAATAAAAGTTTATAGTTTGTGTGCTTGTTATGGAAGTACCATTAGAAATAAGAGTTCCTGTTCCAGTATGACCGGTGAAGAAATTTCCAACTGGAGGGCTAGGCAATGAGTAACTGCCACAATAGCTGCCACTATCAGGAACAATATCTTCAGGATCTAAGATTGTGACAGAAAAATTGCTGCTATTTGAACAACTATTCGGTCCATTAGGTTGGTTAAATATATAAATAGTTGATGTTGTCGTAATTTGGTCTCCCGCGAACATCGCTGTTCCAGTGCCATTGGGTTGTGAAAAGTAATTTCCATTTGTCAATGCAGGAAGCGTATATTCCTCACAAACAAATACAGGTTGTAAAGTATCTACCGGTGGCAATGCACTTACAAATAATGTGAAACTTGATGTGCTGAAACATGCAGAATCCGTAATACTTTGAACTCTTACAAAGATTGGTGTATTATTAGTCGCGTAGATGAAGTTGCTGAGCGGATTCGACGAACTGTTTGCGTTTGCTTGGGATGAATAATAAGAAATCACAAACTCTGATGGCGACTGTGTTCCCAATATCGCACCGTTTTGCACCGTCAAATCAAATCCGGCGTTGTTAAAAGCGGAACCTGAACATTTTGTGATGTCCTGTGCTTGATTTGCGACTGGCGCAGCGGAAACTTGCAATTGAAAAGACTTTACAACGTAACAAGAACTTGTATGACTCTTTATTCGAACATATATGGTAGTTCCCGGTGCGGCGTTATAATTGACAGGTAATGGGGAAGTTCCAGCATTAGCGTTTGCTAGACTGGCGTAGTAACTTACTTGCGTCAGCGGATTCAAACCGGATTTCACTACAGGTGTATTCAGAGATAAATCATAACTGTAACTCGCACTTCCGTTATCGCATTTGTAAAGGGTTATCGGATTTTGTGCCAGAATTTCAGGTAGGTATTCCACAGTGATCAAGTCGGTGACCGGTTGGCATCCGTCCGATGTGCTCTGATAAGTGATGCCATAAATACCCGGACCAGATATAATGAGGTTTGGACCAGTTTCACCGGCGAGTGCAACTCCATCTTTTGTCCAGCTAAAATTGTAGTTTGATGGATTTAAGTTTGATGCCAAAGTGTGATTTGTTCCAAAGCATAATGCTGTATTGGTACTTTGCACTAAGTCGAGTCCAAGAACATCCTGACCAATATTAAATGAGTCTGAGGAAATGAAAATCGCAGAGTCAGAATTTACATCCGAACGGTCTGCAATAACCAACTTTATGTGATACGTGGTGTTCGGAAGAAGAACAGCAGAGGCATTCATTAATTTTGTTTGTCCATTAAAATTGATAGCAGCAGTCGCCGCAGCAGAACCTCCATTGTAAGAACCGAAATACTGAGCATTCGCTGATGTACATGATGAATTGTACAAATAATCGCGAATGGTCACCACTGATATAGGCAAGTTAGTTGACGGAACAACAGCTAAGTTTGTTGTTACTCCGGTAGCCGTATTGGTTAGAAGAAAGGCAAACGCATCTGAGAACTGACATTGAAAGTTTCCATATTCTTCTGAGGCGAATAGAAAATCAAAACTGAAATTTGGTGATATTGGCGTAAAGTCAAATTCCAAAACGGATGCATTAACCGAATTCATCGATATACCTGATTGTGCCAGCGTTGTTTCTAAACTTGAGTCGCCTGGCCAGTTAGCTGCTCCGCCATCCAGCATTGAAGTGTTCGGACCTGCCGCCTGCGAGACATCTCCGGTACTTAGAATGACACCGGCTTGCATCGGAAAATTTGGATTACTATTCTGAAAGAAACCAATCCCATTGGTCGAACCAAAGTTGCTTCCTGTTTTCCAGGTGATGTTTGTCGCCGATACACAAGGTGAATTGATTAACACGGAATTGACCAATTGTGGAACGGTATAGGCATTTGTGCTGACTGTAATTGCTTGAGAATAGCAATTGATAGTTATAGCCGAAGCTATAATGAGTAGTAATTTTTTCATAGTAGATTTGGGATTTACTATTAAACTATGTTTATTTTGACACTTCAAAGATTTGTCAATATATCGGTTAAAAGCAAATAAAATCGATGAAATACACTAATTTAAATAAATAAGATATAAAATTCCTACAAATTATAAGTGTTTTTGTTGCTTTTTTTTATGCATGAACAGCAGAAATGCTATTTTGAAACTGCGACCATCTTTATTCAGTACTCATTAGAATTCCAATTTTGTAAGACTAATGATTATATTTGCCGTCTTAAATCGAACCACATGTCACTGTCAGTTATCCTAAAAATACCTATTCAAAATGCGCTAAAAGATCTCTTCGATATCGATACAGCAAAGCTTGAATTCCAGCCTACTCGAAAAGAATTCGAAGGCGATGTGACGCTTGTCCTATTTCCATTATTAAAGCAAATTGGTAGTAGTGCCGTTGAAATTGGGCAAAAATTGGGTGATTATCTAGTGAAGAATAGTCCGGAAGTTAACCGGTACAATGTCGTGTCTGGGTTCATGAACATTGTTATTGAAGACATCTACTATATCAACTTTTTTAGTTCTATCAGTAATCAAGATCAATTTGGTTGCGTTAGTCCAGACAAAAACGATAAGGCTCTCATGATCGAGTATTCGTCTCCAAACACCAATAAGCCCTTGCATCTCGGTCACGTTCGCAACAATCTTTTGGGTTATGCTGTTGCGGAAATCTGTAAAGCAGCAGGCAAAAAAGTATATAAGACTCAAATCATCAATGACCGCGGAATTCATATTTGCAAATCGATGTTGGCATGGCAGAAGTTTGGCAATGGTGAAACACCGGAAAGTTCAGGAATGAAAGGAGACAAATTGGTCGGAAAGTATTATGTAGCTTTTGATCGTGCATACAAAGACGAAGTCAATACCTTAGTTTCGCAAGGCAAGTCTGAGGAGGAAGCTAAGAAACTGGCACCTATTCTTTTAGAAGCGCAACAGATGTTATTGGACTGGGAAATGCAAAAACCCGAGGTAGTAACTCTTTGGAAAACCATGAATCAATGGGTTTATGATGGATTTGAAGAAACGTACAGAAATTTAGGCGTTGATTTCGATTCCTACTATTACGAGAGTGAAACGTATCTTTTGGGTAAAGAGGTAGTACAGATTGGTTTGGAAAAAGGCGTTTTTGAAAAAGATCCTGATGGCTCAGTATGGATCGACTTGACTGCGGAAGGCCTTGACCGCAAAATAGTTTTGCGTTCGGATGGCACTGCTGTATATATGACGCAGGATATCGGAACTGCTATTCAGCGCGTGAAAGATTTTCCCGATGTCGGCGGATTGGTCTATACAGTAGGGAATGAGCAAGATTATCACTTCAAAGTTCTGTTTTTGATTTTGAAAAAGTTGGGCTTTCAATGGGCAGAAAACCTATTTCATTTATCATATGGCATGGTCGATTTACCTTCCGGTAAGATGAAATCACGAGAGGGAACTGTTGTCGATGCAGACGATCTAATTGAGGAAATGACCCAAACTGCGCAATCGCTTTCTGAAGAACTCGGCAAATTGGAAGGTTATTCAGAAGCTGAAAAGCAACAATTGTATCGTACCATCGGGTTGGGAGCACTTAAGTATTATATCTTGAAAGTTGATCCCAAAAAGAGAATTCTCTTTAATCCGGAAGAATCGGTTGATTTTGCCGGCAATACGGGGCCATTTATACAATATACATACGCTCGTATACAGTCGATTTTAAGAAAAGTAGATTTCGATTTGCAGTCTTCAGAAATAAAAACGCTACATACCAAAGAAAAAGAATTGATTAAGCTCATCGAACAGTACCCTGAAGTAATTCAAAATGCTGCAAGCCACTACAGTCCGGCAATCATTGCAAATTATACTTATGATTTGGTGAAAGAGTATAATTCGTTTTACCAATCAGTTTCTATTTTAGGAGAGGAAGATCTTGGTATCAAAATCTTTCGCGTTCGATTATCAAAAACAGTGGGCGAGACCATTCGTTCATCATTTAAATTGCTAGGTATTGCTGTTCCGGATAGAATGTAATAACAAATTCCAAATAAGGTAATTATGTACGTAAGATTATGCAGAGCAACAAGATGAATCGATATATTGCTAATATAATTTTGAAATTTAACAAAAGACTATTTTTTCTTATTTTTTTGTTTTTTTCAATTGCAACAAATACGATTGCACAATCTTCTGAAATTGGCACGTGGAATATCCTCAATATAAAGTACAATCACTCTAAAGATC
>CANHBE010000192.1 GCA_947458575.1 Flavobacteriaceae bacterium
AAGACCTGTCAGGTCTTTTACTAAATTCTTATCTTTAAAAAAAACCACCAACTCCGCTTCGTTTTTTATCCTTACCAACAGGTGCAGGTGGTTGGGCATCAGGCACCAGGCCAACGTATCGGCCACATCCGTTACAAACACCTCATATCGCTTTAAAAAATATCGAAAATTCTCATCGCTGCGGAAGAGGTTTTCCGATCCGTTAGCGTGGGTGTACAAATGGTAGGTTCTGCCGGGCAACATGGTGCTTTATTCATTAACGGATTTAGAGTCGAGAAAAAGTTGCTGGATTCTGGCTAGACCTGACAGGTCTTGATGGCCAATTTGTATAGAGAGTGGGCATATCATATTTGAAATTCTACTAGTTCTTTTCTCGCAGCGAGAGCACTAAAACAACCATTTCATACTACCGTCTGGCTTTATTTCGAAATGCTTGCCTTCTATAGCGAAATTGAAATAGTCTTTTGTATACAGTAGTCGATGCCAGGGCTTTCCTCCGTTCATTTTTTCAAAATCAAAAAAGTCTTCTGTAAAGCCATTCTTGCCTTTTTTTCCATCGGTAAGAAAGGCCTTGGTCAATTCGGTATCTTCACGCGCTTCCAAATGAAAATCGAATGTGATTCGGCTTCCAGCAAATTTTTTTACTTTATAAATTCTCTTGCTAAGCTCACTATGTGACAAGTCTTTTAGCTCATCAATGCTTTCTTTATAGAAGATAACTTTAGTACCCTTTTTAAAGGTCGCATAGGGAGTTGTTCTGCTTCCGTCCTCATTTACTATTTCTACTCCCTTTTTATCCTTTTTGTAAATGCCAAGCTCGTTGCTTCCATTTTCTTTTCGGCTTAACACAACATTCATTAGATTAAGGATTTCTACCTCGCGTTCAAATACTTCTTTACCGTCTTTTTTTACGGGATTACCATGTTTGTCCATCTTGACATTCTGATAAAGAGCGCAAATATAATTTTCACCCGATTTCGCCCAGTAATCATTTTTGTATTCTTTATTGGACAAATTGGTTTGTTTTTTTATTGCGAGAGGGTTTGTCACATCATCAGCAAAGCAACGGATATGCCTAATTTTATTGGCACGATTGCCATTTTTATCAAGCATCCAAAGGCCGCCATCTTCTTTGAGTGTTTTATCCATTGAACGCCCATTAAGTTGATTGGCTATCGTCTTTTTTAGATGAGGGTCAACTATACCTTCAACATCAAAGTCTTTATTAACCTCTTTTCTTATCACAAATCTAAATCCATTATTCTTTTCGTTGTAGATGAAATTTCCGTTTTCATCTCGTAGCGGTCTACCATCCTGATCCCATTTGGCTGGTTTGATCTTTCCATAAAAAGTATCCAGATGTAATTGCCCTCTAATAACATCGCCTTTTGCCCATTTTGCTTTTGGTATCAATACTGGAATTGGATTGGCATGTTCATCAAGTAGAGGCATGCCGAATTGGTCATTTTTAAATATAGGTTTACCTTTTATATGAAGCTGTTTAGGTTCCCCATCTTCATCCGTTTGGTAAACAGCATTCCCCAATTTATCTTTTACTGCCACTATTTTTCCCCTGCTCCTTAGCTTTCTTTTGGCGGGTGAAAGTGTTTGGTCAGTAGTTTGGTTGATAATGATGATTTCCTCATCTAGTTTTTCGAGTGCGGCATTTACATTGGGCAAGCGACATTCGGTTAGCAGTTTACTTAATTCCTGCTTCAAAAAATCTATTCTTTTCGTTATCTCATTTCGTTCTAAGGGTTCACTTCCTTTCAAAAAGTCAAGTTGCTCTTCCAGTTCGTTCCATACCTTAAGTATTTGTTCTCTTAATGTTGATGTTGGTATTACCGAAAGTACGATTGCATCTTTAGTGTGATGGCTATGCATTCCTCTATCTTTTCGCTCGTCAAGTAATTGTATTCCAAAAATCTTTCTGAAATCAGATGTGACAGTTCCTTTTTGTACTTCCACTTTGCTGAATACAGTTTTGAGATAATGTGAAGCATACTTGGAAATGATTTGGGTATCCACTAGTTGGCTGTTCCTAAAACCGCTTTTTACTTCTTCCATGGTAAAGCGATATAGTTTGCCTCGCCAATAGTCTAATTCAAATTGCCAAAGGTGCCTTTGGCGGATTGCTTTATCCTTGTCATCTTTTATGGTAGCCTGCTTCGATTTAGCCTTCCAGAACTCGATGTGCTTTTCAAGGTCTTCTACTTTTTGTGCCCACTTTTCTAGCCTAGGTTTAATGGCAGAGTGATCATTTGACTCTTCTTTATAATTAGCAAGGTTAAACGGGATTTGATTTTTCTTTATTTTCCTGTTGAAGTCGGCATAACAAACAGTTAGATTCTCTAAGCTGTTGTCAAAGGATTGACTTCTTGGGATTGTATGTTCAAAATCAATG
This sequence comes from Flavobacteriaceae bacterium, assembly GCA_947458575.1. Classification (GTDB taxonomy): domain Bacteria; phylum Bacteroidota; class Bacteroidia; order Flavobacteriales; family Flavobacteriaceae; genus Flavobacterium. The sequence continues at coordinate 2,405 of CANHBE010000192.1, forward strand.
AGGTTTTCTTGAAACAATTGTGTGATGCTGATGGGCTTCCCTGTGTATATGCACAGGCAATTCTGTTGTTTCCATAGTTTATATTTTTTGACTACATCTTCGCCAGCACGCTTTAGTTTGAAGTAAAGTGCCTTGTTCAGTTTCTCAAAATTATTGTCGGTAAACTCTTCATATTCCTCATCATTTCCTTTTTTCTTTTTGGTTTTGGAGACGATCGTGTTTTCCGTAAAAACACCACTTTTTTCAACACCTATTTTCGCATCTTCTCCCTGTATCATGTCATACCAAAGCCGGAATTTGTCAATGTCCTCTGCATTTTCAGGGTTTACAGCGATACCATCCGCATCAGAGTCTTTGATCAATTCGCGGATTGCCGCTGCAAACTCAGCATTCTCATCTTTGCGCATTTGTTGATATTTTTCATAGGCCCACCGTTTGTTGGCATCATTCAGTTCACGAGCCAACTCCACTACTATGCGAGTTTGTTCATCTATTTGATCTGTCTTGATAAGGTAGTTAACTAACTTTCGCAACTCATGGAGTGCGCGCATCGCCATGGGGTTTTTAAAGGCACCAGTTTTTGGACTACCCAAGAGCAATAATTCCCGATCATCAATAAGCTTACGTTTTGCAGGTGTATAGATTTCAATCTGTGAGGGATGGTACAACTTTTTGACTTGTGCGGCAGTTAACTCAAAGTTATTGTCTAAAAATTCTTTCATCGAATCCAGCAAATGAGGCATTTTTTTAAATTGCCTTTTTGCATCATTAAAGAAACTTTGATAGTGGGAAGTAATGAATTTTACGATGACTTGTTTTTCTTGGTCTGGCATTGCTCTCCAAGTAATTGTTCCGTACGCATCTTCACACGCATTTAGAATATCAGTAAGATCAGACTTTTGCAGGGCATACTTAAAATCGTTGTGCGCAAAGTGTTGGTCAACCTTGTATTTAGCAATCAAGTTGTTGACAATACCCAGTTGTTTTTTAGTGTTGCGATTGTCTTCTATTACATCGTTTATGCTTGTGATGAGCAAATCTTCATTTTTAACCCATAGTTTCTCTCCTAATATTTCAGGAATTTTGGCCAATAATGTTGCCTCCGTATAGATTAAGCCTTTCCTTAAAAATCGCAAGATATTATTAATCGCCTTTAAGCTGAGCTGTCCGTAATCGACAGGCATTGATTTCCATAAGGCAACGTATTTCTTCGTTTGAGCTTCATTTAGACTAAGTTTGTTCTCTGCAAATTCCGTTACAAAATCTTCATCATCGCTGGAAAATGGTATGTGCCAAATATCTGCAAGTTCGTAATGGTCTTTTTTGTCATGGCGGTTTTCATTGGGTGCATGGGCTACTTTTATATTTTGCCAATCTTCACCAAAAATGGCTCTCAACTGAGCAGATACGGGGCATGCCGCCACATTAGTTTTGAAGTTGTAATTCAAGTCCCAATCATCATGCTGATTTCTTTTCTTTAACCATTGATAAATCTCGTGGAAATCAAAATTGGGTTTTAACCTTCCAATGAATTTTTCCTGATAAAGTTCCTTCTTTGTTTCTAGTTCAAGGGGCTTCCATAAAGCTTCTTTACCTCCTTTGGTTTTGTATTTAATATTGTTCAAAAAACTCCACGCTCTAAATTCTTCGAAGGCTGGATGGCTTATCGGGCATCGGTATTTAGAGGGCTCAAGAGTACATTTGCCAATTGTACCTTTTTGTGAGCGCAAAGGGCGCTGCCAAAAAATAGGTGATTGGCTTACTTTGAGTTCTTCCCCTTTTTTATTCTTGAAAATATCACCAAAGTGCAACCCTTGAAAAACGAAAATTTCGTTGACTTCCTTTTGAAGGTCTTTTCTTACTACCGAAATGTGCAGGTTGTTTCTAATTCGTCCTTCTTTTCGGTCTCTAAAATTAACCTCAGCCTGAGCAAAGGCGTCTCCAATAGTTTTCCATTCAGTTATTCCGATTTCATTTAGTTTTTTGGCAAGTTCACTTTCACGTTTCCTCTCAGCTCCAATTTTTTCTTTGTCGGCATCAATATCTTCCGCAAAGTTTACTTTTTTACTGCTTTTAAATGCACGATGCTGTGCAATGTGATATAGAGCTCTCCCAAGCTTTTGTTTATTAATTTCTTGTGTGAAGTCGAGTTTCTGGTTTATTAATTCTTGCCGAAGTTGATAAGGGCTGGTATAGTCGGGTTTGCCATCTCCATTAAAGTCCAGTTTTACCCATTGATTAAATTCATCGTCATCAACCGGGTATTTTCTGAAATATCCTTCCTCCTTCTTATAAGATCGCCATTGCTTAAGCCCCTCTTCCGATAAAGGGCAGTATCCATGTTTTCTTAACACTTCGAGCGTTTCCCAAAGTTTGTATTTGCGTGCCTGGTACAATCTGCGAATGCTTCTCTTAGCTGTTCTTTGCGCGGCAAAGGAGTACTCCACATTCTTTTCCTCTCCAACGCCCTGATTGAAGATGAGTACACCTGATTTTCTAAATTGTTCATTTGAGTAAGAGGTGTCCCGAATTGTCCACCCAATAGAGTTGGTTCCTAAATCTAGCGCTAAAGTTTTTTCCATTTTATCAATTTTTAAACTATCATTGTACTTGAAAGACAAATCACAATAAGGCTATAAGCCGAAGAAAATCTTAGCCCTGCGTTTCGTGGGGCTTTTTTATTATACAACATTTAAAATAGCCCCGACTTGTCGGGGTTGTTTTTTGCTAGCCGCCCTCCCTTTTCAATACTTATCAAAAGTCGTCTTATTTCCAAACATAAGTCAACGTGGAAAACCACGTATTTTCAGTAAACCTCTTTCTTTTTTGGAATTTTGTTCAACTATTTTGCCTTTCCCTTTAACAGGACTTTGCTCTTTCCTTTCCTTCCTTATTTTTGCAGCCCCGTTTATTTAAAAAAGGATAGTAGCATTCAATGGAAAAAAACAGCCTACAAATTGCAACAGAGTTAAGTATTTCT
>CANHBE010000193.1 GCA_947458575.1 Flavobacteriaceae bacterium
ACACAACGAAATCCTTCTTCAAGCTTTTGAACGATTTGATCTTTCATAAAATCTTGATCGCCCATCCAAACGAGTCCATTTATAGGTATACCTTTGATGCCTTTTGTAAAATCACTCGGAAATAAGACAAACTGATTTTCACTTGAAAGTGAACGATATGCCATTTCAACACCAAATTGGATTGAAGGAAAATCTAACAACTCTTCCCAAAGCAAATCAGCTCCCCATGAAATGTTTTTACACACCCATTGAAGTTTTTCCTCGTAATCCGGACGATCGTCAAAGCTCAAGCCACGTAGTAAACCACACTCACCAACTCCCCTTTTACCTTCGTGCTCAATTACAATAAACCATGTTTCCTTTTCAGTCAATATACCTCGCGACGTGCCTGATGGTTTTTTAAAATTGAGTTGGTATTTGTGATAAGTGGCCTTCATTTGGTTTTTAGTTCAATACTCGAAGAATCTTCTTAAAGTTTTTTGTCGGTAAACCATTCTTTTTGAAAGTTGTAAAATCACGGTCAACTTGTTCCCTCCAGCTAATCGATGGATAAACATTGTGTGACTTATAAATTTTGTGAATCTGTTTGGCTTCAGCAATTCGATCTGTGAATAGATACAATTGCGCCAAATCTAATCTGAGAATAATTTCATTTTCGTCAATAGCAAGACCTTTCTGATATGCTTGTTCCGCCTTAGCGAACTGTTTTGTCAATAGATAATAATCACCTAAAATAGAATAATCTAATGCGACTACTTTATTAGATTTAATTATCTCATTTTCCATAATCTCTATAGCAAGATCTTGTTTGCCGAGTTGGAACGCTTTAGCGGCTCTGTCTCGAATAAGATTGATCAACTTATTAGTTTCTCCTGTTAATGCTACGCAATGATCTACAATTGCATCAGTTTCCTTATTCTTTTCTACCCCCAATAGACTCGTGTATTCTTTCCAAGTATACTTTTCAGTAAGTTTTTCAAGAAAACAAGCACTGTAGGTGTCTTTCTTATTGAGTGTTGCATAAATCGGAAGACTTTGGGCAAAATCGATGATTTCTTGTTTATGAGTAGTATTCCAACCACGACTCAGTTTTGTATCGACCCACGGGACAACTTCTAACATTATTTTTTGGTTTAGCAACCAATTCTTACTTTCAAAACCAAACCAGATCGCATTGTTTTGAAAGCAAGTTGTGCCTTCTAATGTAATTCTTCTTGCGTCTTTATTGATGTCTTTATTTTGATAGAGGCAGGCTTTGTCGACTTTTCCATCTTTGATGTAATCTAACGCCTTTTCTTTACCGGTAAAAATAGCATATCGACATTGGTCTTGACCAGAAATCTTAGACAGCAGAAATATAGCACCTGCGGAACCTTGACTGATGCCAGTTGGGTCGGGAATCGCTTTTAAAATCGACACTAAACTATTGGTCATTTGCTGATTTTCATCTAACAATGTAATCCTGTAGACAATCTCTGTAGTGCCGATTGGCAATTCTTCCAACGGAATTACAATTCTCTCACGAGCGCTCACCACTACTTGCTTAGAAGTAGCTCGTTCCTTGTCCCAATACCCAGCTGATTGCGCAAGGGACGACCCGCAGATTAGAAAAAGTCCAAAAAGAATTTTATTCATCATATCGTTTACTTCCGCAAATGAAATTTATTAATAAACAAACCACATAAACCCACCTTATATGTAATGTCATCTCTTCAATTGCAGTTAAAACAATTAAAGTGCGCTTTAGATCTCAACTAACTATGTAAACAATGACTTTACGCAAAAGACATAGTTAATTGATTTAATGAAATTTAAAGCTCAATACTTTGACCGATTTCCAACAGCATTAAATCTTTTCCTTTTGAAAAAAACCTCTGAATTGCTTGTTGGTGATTGATTTCTATAAATCCAAAAGTATCATAGTGACAGCCCAAAATTTTGTCACATTCAACAAAATCAGAAGCAATGATGGCATCCTCTATATCCATCGTGAAGTTGTTTCCAATTGGAAGAATTGCTAAATCCAATTTTGTTCGCATCGGAATCAACTTCATGTCCATAGTTAAGGCAGTATCTCCCGAAATGTAAATATTCTTATGTTCACTTTCAATAACAAAACCACCTGGATTACCGCCGTAAGTGCCGTCTGCAAAAGAACTCGAATGAACAGCATTGACATACTTGACCGTTCCGAAATCGAATTTCCAATAACCACCATGATTCATCATATGACCTTTGAAACCCTTACTCAAATAGTACGTCACAATTTCTGCATTTGAGACGATAACTGCTTCCGGATTGTTCATCATAAAGTATTCTACATCAAGTGTGTGATCTTGATGCGCGTGTGTAATCAAAATATAATCCGGTCGAAGATTATCCAAATTAATGTGACTTGCTTTTGGGTTTGCCGAAATAAAAGGATCTACCAAAATAAACTTGCCATTGACCTCAATTCCAATTGAAGCGTGGCCGTAAAAAGTAATTTTCATCTGACTTAGAATTAAGAATTATTGACAATAATATCTGAAAGAAAAAAAATAAGACATAGAGACAGCAGTATAGACATTAAAAAAGTACTAATTGCCAGCTTCTTCAGTTCAGGATCGAGATTCCTTGGGTCTTTGTTCTTGTAAACGGTAATCAAGTTACCGATCATAGGAAAGTATGCCACAACAAAAATATACTGATCGAAGTGAAAATCACTTAAAAAAGCAAAAACTAAAACTAAGACCATGGCAGTAATCACAAGGAAATAATGGTATATTTTTGCCTTAGCCCCACCTATCTTTACAACAATGGTGTTCTTTCCAACTTTTCGGTCAGAAATCTCATCTCTCATGTTATTCAAATTCAAAACACCAACGCTCAATAATCCTATTGCAGATGCGGGTAAAAACAGTAGATAACCATTATCTAATGACTTTGCAAACATAAAATAAATACCGATTGTACTAACCCATCCGAAGAAAACGAACACAAAGATGTCACCATAACCTCGATACCCATAAGCTGTACTGCCAACGGTATATCGAATTGCTGAGGTAATTGCCAAAGCGCCTAATGTAAGGTAAAATAGAGAGTACACGTAATTGGTATCTTTAAAAGAAAAATAGATGAGTAACATGGCCGAAATCATGGTGATTATAGCAGTTACAATCATCGCATTACGCATTGATTTTGGTGAAATTGCACCGCTTTGCACTGCTCGTTTTGGACCAATACGGTCTTCGTTATCCGTGCCTTTAATACCATCTCCATAATCATTTGCAAAATTAGAGAGTACCTGAAGTCCGAGGGTCGTTGTCAAAGCAAAGAAAACAATATTCCAATTGAAAAGCGATTGCGACATCGCATAAAAACTACCGACAATAATTCCTGAGACCGACAGTGGTAGTGTCCGTACTCGTGCCGCTTGTATCCAATGTTTCATGGTAATTGATAATTTATGATGACCAAATAACTATTAATAAATGTCAATTGGTACGGTTTTAGTTTTCCATTAATACATATGCTCTAGGGCAATTATCTATTATCAAGTGAACTACATCCAATTACTATCGGATTTTTCCAGTTGATATAGCCACAAATTAACATAGCTCTTTATTGTTTGAAAATCTCCAAGTTGAAAAGCTATATCGCCGCCAGCAGTGTGTAAAATTAACGATCCAATATTAAGGTTCTTATGCCAAAACAATTGTGATGTCGTAATAGCTTGAATTCTATTTGGCTCTATAATTTCATTGCTAATATCCCAAGCTCCACTCTGTAGAATGATAAAGTCATCATTGATTACCAATCTACTATTTCGAAATTTAAAAAATTGAAAAATCGACGCAAGAACTACATATCCCGCTACAAAGAAATCATAATGAAGGTCAAAATTTTTGATGTTATTTCTGATACTAGCATAAACCAACAGCGGCAAAAATACCGAAAGAAACAACGCAAAAACAAGTTTTCGAAAATTAGGTAGCAGGATGGCTCCGCCTGCAGGGATTTTTTGCAGAATCAATTTGAGAATTTCATTTTTTTCATTTTCATTGCAACCGGGAATTTCTATTTTCGACATTTGGTCTCCTTTTTCTCCTTGAATTGCCTGCTTGATTGTAAGCTCTAACACATCCAACTTCTTTTGAAAGTAGTTTGTTGAAATTGAGATGATTTGAACTTTTTCTGGCTTAATAATCAAATTATTAGTATTGATTAGTCCATAAGTAACCAATAATGATCCTAACTGCTTGTTGATGGTATAATCAAAATATTTGACTACAATTCGTATGAGGTTGACAATGATAATTAACAAAACAAAGAAAGAAATTACCACAAACATAATTTCAATTATCACATCGAATTGGAAGAATTTATTGAACTGACCTTCATCGAATATTTCGGCTCCAAAAAAGTGCTCACCATAGTCTAGCACAGTGAAAAAGAAAAGCAATAACAGGGAAAAACTCTTTACATAGTTCGAGGTAATTCCCATTTTGAATAAACTGAGAAAACTAATTTTCAGGAAGGGCTGCGGCGCATCAAGGTCTTTATCTTGGGAAAATTCATGAGAAAGACTTGGCTCTGTTGTTATTTCGTTTTGCAGCAATGCCAATTTCAATTCAAGAGCAAGATTATGCGATATCGCCTTTATTTTGGCCTCACTTTCATTGCTACCGGCAGTATCGACTTTTAACGTGTAAACATTTATAATTCTTTGAAGTAAATTTTGAGTGATATTAACTTGCTGAATTTTTTGCAACTGAATAATGGTACTGGTTTTATTAAAAATTCCTTCTTTTATTACAAATTCCTTTTTGTCATGATCTAAAAAGAAAGTAAAATTCAAATATTTCAAATAAGAGATAAGGCCAATTATCATAGTCAATCCAATAATGGACAAGAATAAAATAATCTTGCTTACATTATTGAACTTAACAGCATATAGAACCAACAACGGACCAAATGCCTTACCGTAATGATAAGCAGTATCGAAAAACAAGACCAACACACCAATTGGCGACTGTCTTTGAGGTTTGTCAAAAAGACTCTCCATTACAACTCTTTTTGAATTTTAACCATCAACAATTGTTTGATTGACTCAGCTTCATCTTTCAAAATTCCGGGTATTTCAATATCACTTGAACTTCCACCGGCGGTGAATATTTCGATTTTGGCCAATCCAAAATATCTTGATAACAATCCCTCATGCAACGAAACATGTTGAATTCTGTTATATGGAATGATAATCGTTTTAGTTGCGATGACGCCGTAGCGATAGAGCACATCATGCTGGCGAAAAGCAAATCCTCTTTTGACAAAACTCAATCGCATCAAACCCAATATCAAGATAAAAAATGCTGCAATAACGCTATAA
>CANHBE010000194.1 GCA_947458575.1 Flavobacteriaceae bacterium
AACTTCGATATCCGCTTCGATAAGCGCTTTATGAGATACTACAACGTTTTTGAATTCGTGGTTGATTTTCACCACTTTGAATTCCATCATTTTGTTTACATATACATCGTAATCACGGATTGGTTTCACATCAATTTGTGAACCTGGTAAGAACGCTTCGATTCCGAATACGTCTACGATCATACCGCCTTTAGTTCTGCATTTCACGAAACCATTAACGATTTCTCCTGTTTCATTAGCAGCGATAACGCGATCCCATGATTTAATTGTTCTTGCTTTTCTGTGAGATAGCACCAATTGACCTGTTTTGTCCTCACGAACATCAATCAATACTTCTACTTTGTCACCCACTTTCAAGTTTGGGTTGTAACGGAATTCATTCAAAGAAATAACACCTTCCGATTTAGCGTTGATGTCAACAATTACATCACGATCTGTGATGCGAACAACAACTCCAACAACTACTTCTTCTTGGTCTGTATCGATAAAAGTTTTCGATACCAATTCTTCAAATTCTTTTAGATTTTTTTCATCTACAGCATCAATACCTTCTTGGAAATTGTGCCAGTTGAAATTTTCTAAAAACTCCGTTTGTGATTTTAATAATTCAGACATGCTGATAAAAAATTTGTATTCTGTTCGCTTTGAGTTTCTTAGCGCGGATAAGAAAACAGAAGTTGTTTGATTTTTTTTGTTAATTCCCTTTAGAAACACTTCTCCGCCAAAAGGTTGGCAAAAGTAGGGCTATTTTTTTGAAATGCAAACTTTTAGGGTGAGAAATTTGAGCAAAAAAAGAAAGAAGTAAGAACCAAGAACCAAGGTAAGATTTTTGGTTAGGAGCTGTTCCCGCTTTCGCCTATATCTCTTCGCTGCGCTGCGAGGATGCCGGCTCTATCGGGGCTAGGACAATCCGTTCTTAAGAAGCAATTCTTTGCGGCTCTGCGTCTTTGCGAGAAACAAAAAACCGACACATTTGGGTATCGGGTTGATTTTATATCGTTTAGTGACTGACATTCTCCACTGCCTTCGGATCATGTTGATGCTTAAACAACACCGCAAATGCCACCGCAATCACCAGTGCATATCCAGCAAAAGTTAGCCAGATGTTGTGCCAATCGCGTTGCCCATTATGGGTAAAATATGTATCGATAATCATCCCACTAATCAAACCGCCAAAGAACGCTCCGAAACCATTCGACATCATCATAAACAAACCTTGAGCAGAGGAACGAATGGCAGAATCTGTAGTAGTTTCGACGAATAAGGAACCTGAAATATTGAAAAAATCGAAAGCCATTCCATAAACAATACAAGACATGATAATCATCCATAAACCATCTACTGGGTTTCCGTAGGCAAATAATCCGAAACGCAACACCCAAGCCAACATAGAAATCAACATCACTTGTTTGATGCCAAATCGCTTTAAGAAAAACGGAATTGCCAAAATAAACAAGGTTTCAGAAATCTGCGAAATCGACATAATAATCGTAGAATATTTCACCACAAAAGAATCAGCATATTCAGGTACATTAGCAAATTCAGATAAATACACATCGCCATACATATTGGTGAGTTGCAAAGCCGCACCCAAAAACATCGAGAACAAAAAGAACAACGCCATTTTATACGTTCCAAAAAGCTTAAATGCCGTTAATCCAAGTTTTTCACTGAGCGTTGCATCCTCAGAGATTAATTTCTGTGGCGGACATTTCGGTAAAGTAAATGAATAAACGCCCAAAACAAAAGCCGCAACCGCTGACAAATAAAACATATTGGCAGACGCTTTGTTACCCGATAAATTGGTAATCCACATGGCGACAATAAATCCAATCGTTCCCCAAACACGAATAGGCGGAAATACTTTCACCACATCAAATTTGTTGTTTTTCAAAATCGTGTAAGCCACAGAATTCGACAATGAAATGGTTGGCATATAACAAATCATTGCCGCAAAAATCACATAGTAAAAAGTGGTCGGATTGTCCACCTGCGGAATATAAAGTAAAGCGCAACCACTTAGAATGTGTAGAATTCCGTAGAGTTTTTCTGCATTCATCCATTTATCGGCAATAATACCTGTAAGGGCCGGCATTACGATAGAAGAAATTCCTAAAGTGGAAAAAATAGCGCCAAATTCAGCGCCGCTCCATTGTTTAGTTCCGAACCAGTAGTTGGCTACGGTAATCAACCATGCTCCCCAAACGAAGAATTGGAGAAAACTCATGATTGTCAATTTGAATTTTATACTCATGATATTGTTTTTAGTCCGCTGCGCGACATAAAGTTTAGCTGTGCGACAGGTTAATTTTTGATGTAAATTAATTGTAAATCTAACATTAATAATGAGAAATGCAAAAAACTAAATGGTTTTCATCAACTCGTCAACCAGGTCCAAAACAGCGTCAAATTGTTCTTCGCGATTAAGATGGGAATTATCAATTTCAATCGCATCATCGGCTTTTCGCAATGGTGAATCTTCACGATGGGAATCAATATAATCGCGTTCCTGCACATTTTTCAACACTTCCAGAAAAGGAACATTTTGTCCTTTAGCTTGCAATTCATCATAGCGCCGCTGGGCTCTTGTCTCCGGACTCGCAGTCATAAATATCTTGAGCTCCGCATCTGGAAAAACAACCGTTCCTATATCACGACCATCCATCACAATTCCTTTGCCCTGACCCATTTGTTGTTGTTGCTCGACAAGTTTCGATCGCACTTCCGAGACCTCAGCAATCTTACTAACGAACTGAGACACTTCAATGGTTCGGATTTCAGACTCGACATTCACACCATTCAAATACATCTCTGCGAATCCCAATTCCGGATTAAAATGAAATTCCAATTTGACAGATGGTAATGCCTGAATCAAACTTTCTTTATCAAATGATTCCGCATTGATATACCCGTGCTCCATGGCGAAATAAGTCACCGCGCGATACATCGCGCCGGTATCTACATAAACATAGCCCAAATGCTTGGCAAGCTGTTTGGCTAAGGTACTTTTCCCTGTGGAGGAATAGCCGTCGATAGCAATCGTAATTTTTTTCATATCAAGTGGCCACGAAGGCTTAATGTCAATAAAACTCTAACTTTCTTTTCCTATTGTTCGTTAAAATCGATGGTTAATCCAAACAAACTGGTATTGGCAGCCAGCGTATATCGAGAATAAGAATAATCAAATTTAAGTCGACCCATTTTCAATCCAACACCAAGCGATATACCCGAAAAATTACGTTGTTCCAGCAATCGCAACTCCTCTGCCCGTCTGAAATTATAGCCTATGCGAAGGTTAAACCCTTTTTGCGGGAATAACTCCGCACCTATTATCACATGACGAAGTGCATTATTGAAAAAAGAGGTTTTCTCCGGAGTCGTTGTACCATCTATTGAGCTTTGTGAGCGCGCGGGATTAGAAAAAGACACATTCCACTGTTGCAAATTTTCTAAAGTTAAGTGCCATCGAATCGGTACATTTTCCAATTGCTGCGAAATCCCCGCCATTACTTCAAGTGGCAGTGATTCTTTGGTGCCGGCATAGGTTGTAATTTGAGTCCCGAGATTTCGAATAGAGATTGCATAATTGATTCCGTTGTACTCGTCAATATAAATTGCGCCAAGATCGATAGCTGCACCAAACGAGTTATAGCTTTCAAGAGTTGAGTTAATTGCTTTCAAATTGGCTCCCACATAAAAATCTGTTGACGGAATATTGTAAGCATAACCCATCGACAATGCGACATCACTTCCAGTAAAGCTCGAAGTGGGATTGCCATTCTCGTCATATCCGTCAAAACTTCCATAATTGACATAGTTGACACCCCAATGAAAAGTCTGAATATGACGATCAAAAGTATAAGCGTACGAAGCTGTTCCGTATGTTATTTCGCCATAATAATTGCCGTAATTTACAGAAAGGCGATTGTCCATATCCTGATTGATTGTGGCAGGATTGAAATGAACTTGATTTACATCCTGATCGTAAATCGTCAGTACTTTGCCTCCCAAAGCGGCCTGTCGCGGTGAAGTCACCAAATTCAAAAATTGATAAACTGATTGTCCTCCGACCTGGCCGTATACTGATGTGCTGAGATAGCTTAACGCAAGAAACAGGAAAATTCGAATCATAGAAAACTTCGCCGGTTAGGAAAGCATAACGTAGGTGCGAAGATATTATTTTTAAAAAGAAAACGGTTCATTGAGTGAACCGTTTTTTGACTTAAAGTTTTTTGGCGTTTTTGACACTTTGGTTCGTGAGCGCATACTTGAGAACTTCGCTCATTTCCCTTACATAATGAAAGGTTAATCCTGCGATATAGTCGGGTTTGATTTCATCCACATCTTGCTTATTGTCAATACACATAATGATTTCTTTAATATTGGCGCGCTTGGCTGCCAATATTTTTTCTTTGATTCCACCGACAGGAAGGACTTTACCGCGTAGTGTTATTTCTCCGGTCATCGCGATGCTTTTCTTTACTCTTTTTTGAGTGAAAAGAGAAACCAAAGACGTCAACATAGCAATACCAGCGCTCGGGCCATCCTTTGGTGTTGCTCCTTCAGGCACATGGAGATGAATGTTATATTTAGAGATTATTTCTGAATCTAAATTGAGTAACGCCGCGTTAGCCTTAATATACTCCAAGGCAATAGTGGCAGATTCTTTCATTACTGTACCGAGATTCCCGGTAATCGTCATTGTCCCTTTCCCTGGAGAAAGTAACGACTCAATGAATAAAATATCGCCACCTACCGCTGTCCAAGCGAGCCCGGTAACCACACCTGCCACTTCGTTATTCTCGGATTTATCACGTTCCATTCTGGGAACACCTAAGATCTTTACAATATCTTCATCCGTGAGTTTCTTGTTATACTCTTCGTCCATCGCTACACATTTGGCGATATTTCTGATTACTTGTGCAATCTTGGCTTCTAAACCGCGAACGCCTGATTCCCGAGTGTAGCCTTCCACAATTTTCTCCAATTGTTTCTTGCCGATTGTGACGTCTTTTGCCGACAATCCGTGTTCTTTTAATTGCTTCGGAAGCAGATGTTGGCGAGCTATTTCAACTTTCTCCTCAATGGTATAACCGGACATTTTGATCACTTCCATTCGGTCCTTCAATGCGGGTTGAATAGCCTGCATATTGTTTGATGTTGCGATAAACATCACTTTTGAAAGGTCGTAACCCATTTCAAGAAAATTATCGTAGAATGCATTATTTTGTTCGGGATCGAGCACTTCAAGTAAGGCTGAAGAAGGATCTCCGTGATGGCTGTTTGAAAGTTTATCAATTTCATCAAGAACAAATACCGGATTTGATGTACCGGCTTTTTTCAAACTTTGAATGATTCTCCCCGGC
>CANHBE010000195.1 GCA_947458575.1 Flavobacteriaceae bacterium
ACAATTCTGTTACCCACAGTCTGCGCAAACTCGTGATCATGCGTTGTTAAAATCAGCGAGCCTTTGAAATTTTTCAGCGAATTATTGAAAGCAGTAATCGACTCTAAGTCGAGGTGATTGGTAGGCTCATCCAACATCAAAACATTGGCGCGCTCCATCATCATTCGAGAAATCATACATCGAACCTTCTCGCCTCCTGACAATACCCTACTAGTCTTAAGCGCTTCTTCACCTGAAAAAATCATCTTCCCTAGAAATCCTCTAATATTTACTTCTTCTCGTTCTTCTTCTGTTTTTGCCCACTGTCGCAACCAATCAACCAACGTGTAATCATTTTCAAAAAAAGCGTGATTTTCCAGCGGCAAGTAGGCCTGATTTGTGGTTACACCCCAATCAAATTTACCGGTATCAGCTTTTTGATTGCCACTTAGTATTTCGTAAAAAGCGGTTGTTGCTCGCGAATCTTTTGAAAACAATACAATCTTGTCACCTTTCGCCATATTCAAATCGACACCGGTAAACAAGGTTTCACCATCTATAGATGCACTCAAATTTTCAACATTTAATATTTGATCACCGGCTTCTCGTTCCTGGTCAAAGATTATGGCAGGATATCTTCTGCTCGAAGGTTTGATTTCTGCAATATTCAATTTGCTAATCATTTTCTTTCTAGAAGTTGCCTGTTTAGACTTGGCCACATTCGCACTAAAGCGTCTGATAAATTCTTCTAATTCTTGCTTCTTTTCTTCAGCCTTTTTGTTTTGTTGTGCTCGCTGTTTTGCCGCCAATTGAGATGACTCATACCAGAATGTATAGTTTCCAGAGTAGTGATTTATTTTACCAAAATCAATATCAGAAATGTGTGTGCAAACGGCATCCAAAAAGTGACGGTCGTGAGAAACCACAATAACCGTGTTTTCGTAGTTTGCTAAGAAATTTTCAAGCCAAGCAATCGTTTCAAAATCGAGGTCGTTGGTGGGCTCATCCATGATTAAGACATCAGGATTTCCGAAAAGGGCTTGTGCGAGAAGCACACGTACTTTAAGTTTTCCATCTAAGTCACCCATTAAAGTGTAGTGATTGTCCTCAGTAATTCCTAAATTAGACAAAAGCGATGCTGCGTCTGAATCTGCATTCCAGCCATTCATTTCTTCAAACTGCACTTGTAGTTCTCCAATTCTATCAGCGTTGGCATCATTGTAATCGAGATACAACTCATCCATTTCCTTCTTCACTGCATAAAGAACCTTGTTGCCCATCAATACCGTTTCCAATACTGTATGCTCGTCGAACATATTGTGGTTCTGATTCAAAACCGACATACGCTTGCCTGGCTCTAAATGCACATGTCCGGAAGTTGGATCAATTTCTCCAGATATGATTTTGAGGAAAGTCGACTTTCCTGCACCATTCGCACCAATTACACCATAAATATTACCATGAGTAAAAGTCGTGTTGACTTCATCAAATAAAATTCGTTTGCCAAACTGAACGGACAAATTATTAACTGTTAACATGAATTCTGTATTATATTTTTTTGTTTCATTGTGGCAGACCTTTGCTCACGGGCGCAAAAGTACTAAAACAGGACTGATTCTGCGGTATGTTTACCAATAATTATAACCCCCTTTATTTAACTATGCATTAACAGAATAACTAAACTCGACCAGATAATTTTACAAACTATTTCTGTTTGCATGTATAGCTCCAAATTACATTCACTTATTTTACTATCGATGTCCTTCATTGTACTATTTTCTTCGTGCAATAAAGAATATTCTTCCGATAATTATACCGCATATTTTGGAGGCGAAGTCACGAATCCAAACAACCCTTACATCCTATTTTGTAAAAATTCAGAAGTAATAGACAGTGTCAAAATCGACAAGAACAATCGGTTTTTCATCAAATTTGACTCACTTTCTCCCGGCATGTATACTTTCAAAAATGAACCAGAGTATCAGTATATCTACTTTGACAAGAACGATAGTATCATGGTCAGAATAAACGCCAAAGACTTTGATAACTCTATCATCTTCTGCGGGCGTGGCGATCAAAAGAATAACTTTCTGATGGAGATGTATATGAAGAATGAATTCGATCGCAATCTACTTTTTGATGCTTTTGACTTTTCAATTCCAAAATTTACAGCGAATATTGACTCGTCTTACAAAGCCAAAGAGAAATTCTACAATACCAAGAAAAACGCCATCAAGTGGAGTGATGATTTCGACAAATACGCTAAAGCGCTGCTTGATTTTCACCATTATTCCAAAAAAGAAATGTATCCGATGGCGCACCAAATGCGTACCGGTGAAGATATTACCCACAAACTTCCCGCAAACTATTACGATTTTAGAAAAGAAGTTGATTTTAACGATTCTGAACTTTCAAGCTTCTCGCCTTTTGTAAACTATTTGTCCCAAATGCTCAACAACGTCTCGACCATTCATTACCACAATCACTACACAGCTGTCGATCTTGCCTTGAGAACCAACATAAACAAATTGAATTTTGCGGATAGCCTAATCAAGAACAAAGCAGTTAAAAATACTGTGCTAAACAATATCGCATTTACTTACCTATTGGAAGACCAAAACATGGTCAATAACAAAATTTTTCTCGAAACCTACCATAAGTATTCCACCGATAAAAGCAAGAAAAACGAGATTGTCAAGATTGGTAACGCCATTCAAATGCTAAAGGTTGGTAACAACCTTCCGAAAGTTGAATTGGTCAATCCTCACAACGTTCTCATGTCATCTAACGATATTCCCAAAAAGAAAACTGTCATTTTTATGTGGACAGAAAATTTGTCTTCTCATATGATTGCAGCGCACAAGAGAATTTTGGCACTCAAAACGAAATATCCCGATTATCAATTTATTGGAATAAATCTTGACAAGGACCAAGACCTTTGGAAATCCAAGTTAGTACAAATCAATTTCCCAGGAATAACGGAATACCGCTGCACCAATTTCGAAGACCTCAGAGCAAAATGGGCCGTAATGAAAGTTCACCGAACCATTATACTCGATCAAAATGGTGCAATTAAAAATGCCTTCACGAATTTGTTTGATGTGAATTTTGAGAAAGAACTGTAAGGTAAGACAAAAGAATAAAGAAGCAACAGACAAGAAATAATAATACAAAAAAAAAGCGGTTTCAAATTGAAACCGCTTTTTCTATTCAAAATATTATCAAAGTATTGATTAACTATTTACTAATCGCTACTGGTTTCCCTTCGCGTAATCCGCTAAGAACTGAGCCAAACCATTGTCTGTTAAAGGGTGTTTTAACAAGCCTAAAATCGCAGACAATGGACCCGTCATAACATCCGCGCCTAATTTGGCACAATTGACGATATGCATGGTATGACGCACAGACGCGGCCAAAATCTCAGTTTCAAATCCGTAGTTATCATAAATCAATCGGATTTCTTCAATCAATACCAATCCGTCAGTCGAAATATCATCCAATCTACCGATAAATGGTGACACATAAGTTGCACCTGCTTTAGCCGCTAAAAGCGCTTGTCCTGCAGAAAAAACCAAAGTGACATTGGTACGAATTCCTTTATCCGAAAAATATTTACAGGCTTTCACACCATCTTTTGTCATCGGCAACTTAACCACAATTTGCTCATGCAATTCCGAAAGCTCTTCACCTTCCCGAACCATGCCATCAAAATCAGTGGCGATCACCTCAGCGCTCACATCGCCATCAACAATATTACAGATATCAACGTAATGCTTCAAAATATTGTTCTTGCCCGTGATGCCTTCTTTCGCCATCAAGGACGGATTGGTTGTAACGCCATCTAAAATTCCGAGCGATTGCGCTTCTTTAATTTCGTTTAAGTTGGCAGTGTCAATAAAAAATTTCATATCGTGTGTATTTGTTTTATTGTTGATTTACTTCGTCTTTTCGCTTCGCACGGGTGTTGAATTGATGGGGCGTTTCCCTCCGTAAACTCCGGGTCAGGCTGTCCGCAGTGCGCGGCACTTTGCTCCCATCCTTAACGCGGGCGTAAAATTACAACTTATAATGTTTCATCAGCATTTTTTCATATACTTTATCCGGCAATATGCGCTTCAGCATCACAGAGAATCGCGACATAAACGGTCCAATTTTATAATGCACATTTGGTTTTTCGGTATTGATGATTGCGTAAATAGCACTTGCCATTTTCGTTGGGTCATCGCCACTGTCGACATGACTGTTTATTAATTCAATTGTTTTTCCGTAAACGGCGGCGTATGGAGAATCTTGTTGCACTGGCACGTGATAGCGATTGGCAGCAATATTCGTTGCAAACTCTCCCGGTGCGACATTAGTAATCTCTATACCGAAAGGTTTCACTTCCATTCGAATGGCCTCAGTTAGAATCTCAAGTGCGCCTTTGGAAGCCGAATAAATGCCCCGATAAGGCAATCCCATATAACCGGCAATTGATGTAATGTTGATTATGAGTCCAGATTTTTGCAAACGCATCTGGGGCAACACCGCTTTCATCACTTCGATGGGACCGAACAAATTGGTTTCAAAATTATTGCGCATTGCATCGGTTGGAACTTCTTCAACCGGACCGATGATACCCACACCAGCATTATTAATAACCACATCTAATCGACCTGAAACACGAACAACTTCGGCAATGGCGAGCCGAATACTCTCTGCGCTTCTTACATCTAAAGGAAGCAAAGGAAAAATTGAGTTCGTGAATTTCTCCGGATTTCGGCTCGTTCCATACACCACATAATTTTTGTGATGCAAGAATTCGCCAATTGCTTTTCCGAGTCCGGTGGAACCGCCGGTGATGAGGATGACTTTGTTCATAATGAGTTGTCGGTTGTCAGTTATCAGTTGTGGGACTTGGAATTTGGTTTTTGGTTTTTGGTTGTCGGTTGTTGGTTGTCGGTTATCAGTTGTGGGACTTGGAATTTGGTTTTTGGTTTTTGGAATTTGGTTGTCGGTTGTCGGTTATCAGTTGTGAGACTTGGAATTTGGTTCTTGGTTTTTGGAATTTGGTTGTCGGTTGTCGGTTGTCGGCAAAACAGTCAAAACTGAAAACCGATAACTGTCAATTATTTTTTCCGCTCGTAATAATACATTTCTTGAGACCCTTCAGCACCTTTCTTCGTGGCGCGAATCGTATAAAATTTATCTCCAATCGGCTTGATTTCGTATTCCCAATCGGCAGAAAGTTCCTTGTTTTTCGTTTTGTCAAATCGATTCATATCAAAGCACAACTTGCGCGCCGGTGGCATATTGATTATTTCTTTTTCTCCTTGGCCAGT
>CANHBE010000196.1 GCA_947458575.1 Flavobacteriaceae bacterium
CTCTGTAAATGATATGAATAGTGAGATACTTGTCGTATCCGAAAAAGGATATGGAAAAAGATCAAGCCTGGAAGATTATAGAATTACCAATCGCGGTGGAAAAGGAGTGAAGACTTTGAATATTACCGAAAAAACAGGAAAATTGATATCTATCAATGCGGTTACCGACAACGATGATTTGATGATTATCAATAAGTCCGGACTGACAATCCGAATGGCGGTTGAAGATCTCCGCGTCATGGGTCGAGCAACACAAGGTGTAAAATTAATCAACCTTAAGGAAAATGATTCAATTGCTGCGGTAACTAAGGTAATGAAAGATGAGGCTGAAGAACCTGAAGTTGACGAAGATGGAAACATCATCGACGTAGAGGCTATCGAACGCGTTAAACCTGTATTGGAAATATTGGAAGACGACAGTGCCACAGATGATGAAGACGAGGAAGATGAAATCATCGAAGATGATGACGCAGGAGAAGATGCTGATGATGCTGATGACGAGTAGAATTCTTGCACAATTGGAGCTCTAAAAAGTGCTTTTGTTGTGTTGTATAAATATTTATCAACTTAAATGAAAACTAAATGAAAAGTAGATTTGTAATAGTTGCGGCAGCACTATTGGTTTCACTCGGTGGAAACGCACAAAAAGACCAGATAAAAGCGGCAGAAAAAGCACTAAAAAACGGAAATTCTGCAGAAGCTATTTCAGTTTTAACACAAGCAGAATCTAGCTTGTCCGCTGCAACTGACGCTGAAAAAGCGCAGTATTATTTCGTGAAAGGTAATGCTCACATGGACCTTGCTAACAAGAAAACTGAGTTGCCAAAGAACTTAGAGTTGGCTGCAAAAGCGTATCAACAAGTAGTAGCGGTGGAGAAAACTTCGGGAAAAGCAAAATACACCGCACAAGCTCAAAGTTCGATTGCCGACATTAAGAATCAACTCATTAACGTCGCTGTAGATTCTGGAAATGCCAAAGATTATAAGACTGCATCAAAGTTGCTTTACCAATCTTACGAATTGGATAAATCTGACGTTGAAAAATTATACTATGCAGGAAATTATGCGCTAAATGGCGAAGACTATGATACTGCATTAAAATATTACGAAGAATGTAAAAACCTAAATTACTCCGGAGAAGGCATAGGCTATTATGCCAAAAATGCTGTAAACGATCAAGAGGAATTTTTTGGCTCTACTGCAGCTTCCAAGGCAGATCGCGATTCGAAAGTAAAATTGAAACTGTACAGCAATCCTCGCGACGAAAAAATTCCTTCCAAAAAGGGAGAAATTCTCAAAAACATTGCCCTAATCTTGGTACAACAAGGTAAGATCAACGAAGCAAAACAAGCACTTTCAGAGGCGAGAGCTGCAAATCCCGACGACACTGCAATCGCCATGACTGAGGCCAATATTTATCTTGAGTTGAACGACTTTAATATGTATAAGAAGATTGTAACAGAAATCCTTGAAAAGAATCCTAATGACGCAGATTTGCTGTATAATCTTGGTGTAATCGCATCCAAAACCAATGCGGCTGATGCTGAAGCATATTACAAAAAAGCAATTCAAATCAAACCGGATTATATCAATGCTTACCTCAATTTAGCGATTCTTAAATTAGACGCAGACAAGAAGATCATCGAAGAAATGAACAAACTTGGTACGTCTGAAAAAGACAACAAACGCTACGAAGTCCTCAAGAAACAAAGAAACGATATGTTCAACTCCGCTTTGCCGTACTTGGAGAAAGCACTCGAATTAGACCCGAAAAACGAAGAAGTTGGCACAACACTCATCAACGTTTACGGTGCACTCGAAATGACCGACAAGAAAAAAGCTCTAAAAGCCAAAATGGGAAAATAAGAAGCCGCCAATAAAGAAGAAAGCCTATCAACACTGATAGGCTTTTTTATTACAAAAAGAATCATCCCATAAAAAGGAAAATCAATCTATATCATTTTCTTGATAACCCGCAATCGATGTGTATGCCTGTTCGTATCTACATTATAGATCCCTAGATGATCCAAACGATCGATTCGTACTTTCCCACTTGAATGGATAATATAGTTGTTATCCATAATGATTCCCACATGAATAATTTTTCCTTCTTCATTATCAAAGAAGGCTAAATCACCCGGCTCGCTTTCTTCAATAAAGCTCAAAGCTTCACCGTCCATAGCTTGCTGCGACGCATCCCTTTTCAAGGCATATCCATTAAGCTTATACACCATTTGAGTAAAACCGGAACAGTCAATTCCAAATGGTGTTTTTCCACCCCACAAATAAGGCGCATTCAAGTACATAAAAGCTGTGTTAATCAAGTTCGCCTTTGGCTTAATTCCACTAATTCTCATACCTTCAAATGTGAGCCCAAGCGTATTGATCTCACCATGGTTTAAAAAAGAAAGAGAAGCACCTAGCGGAATAGGCAACAATAAATTAGTAGGCGAGGTAATATATTCTACTAAATCCGAATTCAAAATAATAGCATCTTCACTCAGCTGATTATATTGATCTTCCTGAATGGGTTGATACTGTTTCACATCAATCCAACCCTCATAATCGTCATACTGAAGCCGTACCTTAGCCCATTGCTTTTCGGATTGTAGCACCAGAAAATGCTCCCCAAACAAAACTTGAGATACAATTTCACTGCGGTCATTGGGCTCGGCCCGCAAAGGAATAATCGCTAAATTACAAATTCCAAACATGCTACTAGTTATGAATGTCTCATTATTGACTTCGAGTTTTTAGGAGCTTAATCCTGCTTTTCACTGTATCTTTTGTGTCGAACACCGCCACAAAAGGATGCCGTTACAATCAGGGCTATGACATTCAGTTCTTGATGACATTAATCAAAAAATCAAAAATAAAGAGTCAAAATAAGACTTAGTTTCTTTCAATCACAATTGCTGACGCGCCGCCACCGCCATTGCAAATAGCAGCAGCTCCTATCTTGGCGTTATTTTGCTCTAAAACGTTTATCAAGGTGATGATAATTCGAACACCAGAACATCCCAGCGGATGACCTAATGATACTGCACCTCCATTGACATTTAGCTTCGAACTATCGAGATTCAATATTTGCGCATTTGCCAATCCAACAACCGAAAAAGCTTCGTTAAACTCAAAGAAGTCCACATCACTCAACGACAAACCAGCCTTTGCCAAAGCCTTAGGCAATGCTTTTGCCGGAGCAGTAGTAAACCATTTAGGTTCCTGAGCTGCATCGGCGTAACTTACAATGCTAGCCAACGGTTTCAATCCCAAAGATTGTGCTTTCTCTTCACTCATCAAAATCACTGCACCAGCACCATCATTAATCGTGGAGGCATTCGCAGCGGTGACAGTTCCTTCTTTTGTAAAAGCTGGACTCAAAGACGGTATTTTATCAAGTTTTACGTTCGAAAACTCTTCGTCTTTCAACACCATAATCGGTTCTCCTCTGCGCTGAGGAACAGCAACCGGAACCACTTCGTTATCAAATTTACCCGATTCCCAAGCTTTTGCAGATCGCTCATACGATTGAACAGCAAATGCGTCTTGCTGCTCTCTTGAAATCTTATATTCGGCTGCACACAAATCTGCAGAAACACCCATCGCATTTTGATCATAGGCATCTTGTAATCCGTCTTTCTGCATTCCGTCTAATAGTGACGCTGCACCAAATTTGACTCCATTTCTCATGTGAACATAATGTGGAATCATACTCATATTTTCCATCCCACCGGCAACGACAATCTCAGCGTCACCAACCATAATAGATTGCGCAGCTTGCATAACTGCTTTCATTCCGGATGCACAAACTTTATTGACAGTTGTCGCGATAACAGAATTCGGCAAACCGGCATGCAAAGCAGCTTGACGAGCAGGCGCTTGGCCAACTCCCGCTTGAACAACATTGCCCATAATAACTTCATCAATTAGTGCAGGATCCAGATCAATTTTGTCTATGGCTCCTTTTATGGCTACAGCGCCCAAATGTGGCGCACTAACAGTTGACAATGACCCCATAAAACTTCCTATTGGCGTTCTTGCCGCTGATACAATGACTACTTTTTTGCTCATCTTGGTGGTAATGTTTAAATAATTCGTTGCGAATTTAATCATTTTAAGGAAATAGTAAATTACAATTCATATAATATTGACTTTAGCATTGTGCACTTTTACCATGATCGCGCTATGCAATTTTGTTACACTGCCAAACTAGTGCCTAATTGCTCTCGGCTGTAAAAGCTATAAGATTGATTGTTAGTTTTTTTGGTAATCGAGCAAAAAAAACATTATAATAATTTGTAAAATATAGAATAGTAAGTTACATTTGCAACCGCTTAATTTAACACGTTCTTTAAGTTTGGAGAGTTGCCTGAGTGGCCGAAAGGACATGTTTGCTAAACATGCGTATGGGAAACTGTACCAAGGGTTCGAATCCCTTACTCTCCGCATTTTTGTCTACATTCGGGGTGTAGCGTAGCCCGGTTATCGCGCCTGCTTTGGGAGCAGGAGGCCGCAGGTTCGAATCCTGCCACCCCGACAAATGGACGCATAGCTCAGCTGGATAGAGCACCTGCCTTCTAAGCAGGCGGTCGAAGGTTCGAATCCTTCTGCGTTCACACAAAACCTTTTCGAAATGGAAAGGTTTTTTCGTTTGTGGAACATCGTATTCATTGCAAGTATCGTCAATAAAAAAAGGCTGTAAATTTTACTTTACAGCCTTTTTAATTAGTACAATCTTATCTTAGCGTTTGCTGACAATAAACTTCTGTTTGAAATTCTTGCCATCAATCATTAAGTCTAAGACATACATTCCGTTCGAAAGTGCTGAAACGTCAACGCTTCTTGTTTCAAAAACTTCTTTTACAATTCTGCCACTCACATCAATCACGTTTCCTTTAACTGATTCTACTGCAAAAGGAATGTTTATCATCAGATTATCAGAAACAGGATTTGGATAAACTGCGATTGTGCTAAAGTCAAAATCATTATTACTTAAACTCACTTCCGGCAACGGAATCAAATTACCTCCGCTAGCCAATGCAACCCATAAACCAAATGCTGGTCCGTTGCTATTTTGTGCTGGATCTAAGAATCCACTTGCTACAACCGTTAATGCTTGTCCTTGTAAAGACAAAGTAGACAATGGCGCTGAGTAAGTTTTAACTACTACTGTTCCTGATTCATCTCTAACATCAATAGTGTAATCAGCAGTTCCTAATTCTAAATATCCTGAATTGAAATTCGAATAGGAAAGATTATCAACGATAGTTCCAGCCGGTACGCTTGTCTCTACAACA
>CANHBE010000197.1 GCA_947458575.1 Flavobacteriaceae bacterium
ACAGTTGTAATTCTTGGGTCATTTTTAGAAACTTGCTCAAGATCTGCAATTTCATTTAAATTCATAGATCTAAATTTGATACAAAAAAACTCCCGGTAATTGAGACCATTTCTTTTTTGTAGGAAAAACACGGGGCCTTTTGACTCCAGTTTAATTAAAATAGCCAATAGTGGAGTCATCCAGGAGAGAAAGCCTACAATAACGAAAAGTGAAAAAACGATATCAAATCCTCTTTTGATTAGTTTATTGGTATAGATATCTAAAGGGATGTTTCGCAGCGAAAGAATGGGGATGTAGCCGTAGTAATCCAATTTTAATTTCCTTGAAAAAAACTCGTTATTATCGGCGAGAAACTTAAGAATCTTGAGATTGTTGTCAGCAAAGTCAATGATGTTGTTAATCTGTTCGTTTGAGAGCGAATCAAGAGAGCAATATATCTCGTCAATACTGTTCTTTGTAACAAATTCGTATAAGTCTTCGGTAGCGGTTGATCCTTTTTTCAGGTCGAAAATCTGAACTAGTTTATAACCATAATCCGGATTCTCTTTGAAGAAAGTTGCGAGTTGTTCAACATCTTTTCCTTTTCCAACAATCACTACACGTCTTAAATTACCGCCTAATAGCTCGCGATATTTCCTAAGAAAAAAATAGACTCCAAACTTCGCGGATAATACAAAGGCAAGACAATATAAAGAATAGCTTAGAACGAGGTTTGAATCAATATTCTTAAAATAAAATCCCAAAAAAGCAAAACAGCAAATCGTAAATAATACGAATTGTTTGATTAGCTTATTGACAATAGAGAGCACTTTCGTAAACCGATAAACCTCGTAGAAATCAACGTTTATGGCTATTACGACCCAAGCAATCGAAACAAAAAAGGCAAAATACGGTGAAAACTGATTGGGAAATAGAATAAGATACGAGAATAGATTGACTATAATCAAATCCAACAAATAGGAAAAGGGCCTGATATAGCCTGAGAATCTTCCGGTCTTATTCTTCATTAACTAATGTACTTTGAAAAATCTTTGTGTTCTTCCTTCAATAGTTCTTCTAAAGAAAGTGACCTGAAATAGTCGTAAGTGATTTTCATACCTTCTGCTCGCGACACCTTTGCTTCCCATCCAAGAATAGCTTTTGCTTTGGTGGTATCCGGTTTTCTTTGCAGCGGATCATTTATTGGTAGCGGATGGTAAATCACTTTCTGTTTTGTACCGGTAAGTTTAATAATTTCTTCTGCAAATTCTTTGATTGTAATTTCGTCGGGGTTTCCAATATTTACCGGATACACATAATCTGAGTGAAGCAGCCTATAAATTCCTTCTACTTGGTCATCAACGTAGCAAAAAGAACGTGTTTGTGAACCGTCGCCAAAAATAGTTAAGTCTTCTCCCCGCAAAGCTTGACCGATAAAAGCAGGAATTACACGACCGTCATTCAGTCTCATTCTCGGCCCATAGGTGTTAAAGATTCGCACTATTCTTGTTTCCACGCCGTGGAAGGTATGATATGCCATTGTGATTGCTTCCTGAAATCGCTTGGCTTCATCATAAACGCCTCGAGGTCCAATTGTATTTACGTTACCGTAATAATCTTCCGTTTGAGGATGTACTAGTGGGTCGCCATAGACTTCTGAAGTTGAAGCAATTAAGATGCGTGCTTTTTTGACACGTGCTAAACCCAAAAGATTATGAGTTCCTAATGAGCCTACTTTTAGGGTTTGAATTGGTATTTTTAGATAATCTATCGGACTAGCCGGTGAAGCAAAATGAAGAATATAATCTAAATCACCGGGCACATGAACAAACTTCGACACATCATGATGATAGAATTCGAAATTCTCCAACTTGAAAAGATGTTCTATGTTCTTAAGATCTCCCGTAATCAGGTTATCCATTCCGATAACAAAATATCCTTCTTTAATAAAACGATCGCATAGATGTGATCCCAAAAAGCCTGCGGCACCAGTAATTAGAATTCTTTTCATAATAATTTCAATTCACCTTTTTCTTCAAATGAAACAGCATTAAACAAACAATAGAGAATGATAAAGAAAGTTATTCCTCTTTGTCTGCAGAAAAAAGATTCCGACAAAAATAGCATTATCATCGTGATTGAAAAAGCGATATGGAGAAAATCTTTGTGTTGCAGTGCATTCTTAAAATTAATGACTAGCATTAATACCAAAATTAAAAACCCGAAAACGCCCAAATCTGCAAAAGTTTGAAGATACTGATTGTGAAAGTTATACTCTCCGTATCGCGGATCGACATTATGTTCTTGTGCTTTACTCTTGATAAAATCCTGTGAGGCTTCTAATCCGAAGCCTTTGAAGAAGAATTTTTGCTCGTCTAATATTTCCAAGAAATTCCTAAATTGATATACTCGAAGAGCTGTTCCCGGAAAAAAGCTGTTTCTATGAAAATCGTCTTTAGTCCATGCTTCATTGATGCTTACATTAAAAATGTTCTGTTCATTCTTGGTTAATTTGCTATTTACCGTATTATCTATAAATGCTGTTTCGTATTCGATTAAGAATCGTTCCCTAACTTCTTTTACAAACAAAATGGAAAAAAACAGAAATGCTGAAACCGACAAAATGGTTATGGCTTTGGTCCCAGAAGGAATTGAGACAAAAAATATATAATAGCAAATTATAATGATAAAGTCAATCGTAATAATGCTCTTCGACGACAACAAAAAAATCAAAAGCACGAGAATTAGTGTTGCTATTTTTTCAACAAGGTTTTTTTGCTGAATTTGAACGAAATAAAAAAATGCTAAGGAGGCAAAAACTGAAATGTAGATTGCTCCGGGGTCATCCGGTACCAGCTCGGTATGAAAAAAAACGCTTGTGTCATGCGTTACGCTATAGCGCAGAAGCGCATTTATTAGGTAATAGATTGCTAAAAACACCATTCCAAAACCATAGACTCTAAGGGTTTTCAGCAAACTTTCTCTATTTAGTTTAGGTAATAAGAAGAACGCAATTGGGAAAAAGAAAAATGACAATTGCTTTTGGAGTCCATGGAACGAACGTTCTACATCATACGACCATAAAAGAGATAAAGACATCATCAAGAAAAGCGCCAAAGGCAAGTAATAGGTCTTCGATATGTTCTTTATGCCTTCATTAAAAAAAAGCGTCAGCATAATAAACAATATTGTTGCAATACTGATATAAATGTTCTTTAGTGGAAGTGTAAGCAGGATTATCGACAACAATAGATTATTGCTGTTGATACTTTTTATATATTCTTTTATGGATAACAAAGTATAGTTTTTCGTCATTATTTTCTGCGAAAGAGCTGATTCATTTTTTATTCTTAGCGCGCAAGATGATTGTACGTTTCCAATCTTTTCGCCATTTCAAACGAACGAATTATAAAAAAATTATTTAATGTTGCGTTTCTTTACTAACAAAAAGACGTTGTTGAAATAGGCTGTTCTGTCTTTAGGTAAGACGGCGCTAAGCGTGCTT
Source organism: Flavobacteriaceae bacterium (assembly GCA_947458575.1). Classification (GTDB taxonomy): domain Bacteria; phylum Bacteroidota; class Bacteroidia; order Flavobacteriales; family Flavobacteriaceae; genus Flavobacterium. The sequence goes on from CANHBE010000197.1 coordinate 3,485, forward strand.
CCTAATACGTTGAAAACAAAAATGAAAGGAAATAAAATTGTATGTCTTAAATATTTATTTTCAGGAAGAATATTCTTGATATAGTTGATTTGAAATTGAAATATAATTTTGATATAGTCTCCGGTAATTTCTCTTTCCTTAATTTCAAATCCATATTTCTCATACAAACTGATTAATGCTGGTGTAGTATATCGAGCAAAGTCATAAGGAACCTCATGTTCTTCCCACATAAAGGGCGTAGTGATTAATGCTTTGCCGTTTGTTTTTAGTACTCGATTAAATTCGATTAAAAGGTCGTCAATGTTAAAAACATGCTCTAACACTTCAGTACAGAGAATAGAATCGAACTTTTGGTCTTCAAAAGGGATATTTTTCCCGTCATAGAAGACATCCACAACCTTTTGTCTTTCCTCTCTTCCTTCAATTTTATAATCAACACCAATATAGTTTTTTACATTAGAAAAAAAGTGTTGATAGGGCTTTGTCCCACAACCAAAATCCAGAAGATCGCCCTCTAAAGCTTGTTTGTGTTTTAGAATAGCGTTGAATAATGATTTTCTGATGAGAAAGTTATGATTGATAAAAAACCCTATAATACCGGGTTGAAATTTTTCTTTTTGTATAATCCTAGATAGGAATTCTTTATTCATTGATACTATTTTAGTTCATATGGATTTAAACAACTGTAGAGAAGAAATCTGGTGACTGAATTTTCTGCCAGCTGTTTGCTAAGCGTTTTTGATTTAGCGCTTTTGTTGGTTTAATCTAATTTTATTTTTGATAAAGCTTAAGTAATTCGACAGCGTTTTTATCCATACTGAAAATATCGTTTGCGATTTTGAAAGATTCTTTTCCAAATTGATCACGCAGCGCAGAACTATCCAATTTTTTTATTGCTGTGACAAACTCGTCTAATGTTGAGCAAATGTAACCATTTTGATTTTGGCTAACCGTTACTCTGTTGCCTTCAATATCGGATGAAACAATTGGCTTTGAAAGTGCCATAGCCTCAATAATACTAAAAGGCAAACCCTCCCAAGAAGATGTAGAGATAAAGATATCTAGTTCATTGACAGCCTTAAGCGTTTGCTCGTATGTACTCCAACCTGTAAGTGTTATGTTTTCTGCGTACAATTTGTCCTTAAGATCACCATCACCAATCCAAACAAAATTATAATCTGGTAGTTTAAGGGCTATTTCATTAAACAATTTTGGGTTTTTCTGATAATAAATCCTACCGCTAGTTCCGATGGTAAGCTTCTGGTTTTTGTGCTCTTTTTGATATTTGGAAACAAGGTCTAAATCAACGCCATTTCTAATAAGGATTGCTTTTCCTAATTTCTTGGCTTCCTCATACTCATGATCGCCACATGCTATGATTGTACCTCCAAATATTTTTGTAATTACTTTTTCCAAAAACTTATAAACGGCCTTCTTTGAATTTGAAATATCTTCACGAATAAACGAATATCCATTTGGCGTGTAGTACAACTTAGCCTTAGGGTAAAAAACTCTCGCTACACGACCCAAAACACCCGCTTTAGATGAATGAACATGAATAATGTTTGGCTTGATTCTTCTTATTTCTCTGATGATTTTTGTCAAGGAGTTTAAATCTCTAAACAATGAGATTTCCCTTGTCATGTCTATAGGAATTAGTTCGGTTTCTGCGGAGAAGTCTTGATTAAATAATGATTCATTGGTCTCGTTTCTTTCTCTGCTGTAAATGATGTGGCTTTTAAAATTACCATTGATTTCAGAGTACCTATTTATCTGTTTGATATACGTGTATACACC
>CANHBE010000198.1 GCA_947458575.1 Flavobacteriaceae bacterium
AAAAAGCTTCTGACAAATTAGTTGAAATGGGATTTTCTAAAGTATATGATTTACAAGGCGGTATCATGAAATGGAATGCTGCTGGATATTCAAAACCGAGTGAAAAAATTGTCGGGATGTCCTTACAAGAATTCAACGACTTAGTAAAGTCAAAACCCAAAATATTGATTAACTTTTATGCCAATTGGTGTGAACCTTGTCTGAAGATGAAACCCTTCATGACCAAGATAGAAGCAGAATTTAAGGATCGAGTGACGATTGTGCGCCTCAACGCAGACCAAAATAAAACGATCATCTCTGAGCTGAAACTAGATGGTTTACCGATACTATTGATGTATGACAATGCTGAACTAAAGTGGAAACACATCGGATATATGAGTGAAGAAGATTTAAGGAAACAACTTCAATAAGCCTTTGGATGATAACTAAAGAGAGTCTACAATTTTTAGAAGATTTGAAAGCCAACAACAACAGAGATTGGTTTTTGGCCAACAAAAAAAGATACGATATTTATAAGAAAGGCTATCATCAATTAATTTCGGATTTACTTGAAGTAATGAAACCTAAAGATTCTAGTTTAGAGTTACTTGAAGTAAAGAATTGCACGTTTAAAATCAATAGAGACATCCGTTTTAGCAAAGACAAGTCACCTTACAAAACGCACATGGGCATTTGGTTAAGATCTGGTTCGTCGCACGCTGAAGCACCCGGTTATTACGTGCATATCGAAAAAGACAAATCATTTATTGGAGGCGGAATTTACTGTCCAATGCCTGATCAAATTCAAAAAATTAGAAAAGAATGCAATTTTTTTCTGGATGATTTGCAAGCCATTGTCAACAATCCTGAATTTGCAGCTACATACGGAAACTTGAATCGGGATGAAAACACAACACTCAAGAATCCGCCGAGAGGCTATGAGAAAGATAATCCAGCGATTGAGTACCTAAAGTTAAAAAGCTACACAGCCACTGCACCAATTAGTAATTCTGAATTAACAAACAGTAATTTTGTTGAGAAAATCAGTCAACAGCTATTAATTTTGAAACCATTAAATGACTTTATTAATCGCGCTTTAAACTCTGAAGATTAGTGAAAAACGAATCCAAACCAAGAATTCTTTTTCTTGGAGAAACCTACCGAGCGGATGCTATTACTTGGATGAATGGCATACGAGAATTCGGCGATTTCGAAATTGTGACTTGGGAGCTGAAAACCCCGAATACAGGATTTTTCAACCGATTAGGAAGAATCATCGAGTATACCGGCGCAATTTTCAACATCAAGAAACTGGTGAAGACATACCAGCCCGATATGGTCATTGCAGAGCGAACCACTAGCTACGGCTTTCTTGCTGCCTTGAGTGGTGTTAAACCTGCTGCAATTGCACAACAAGGTATTAGCGACCTGTGGCCTGAAGATTCATTACTAATTCCGTTTAAAAGGTCTTTGCAAAAATATGCAATCAAAAAAGCATCTTTGATTCATGCTTGGGGTATCGCCATGACTTATTCCATGAAAGAAGCGAATGTCGATATGTCGAAAGTAATGGTTCTGCCAAAAGGTATCGACCTGACAAAATTCAAAAAATCAAGCGCCCAAGAATCACAATTAATCAAAGCAATTGTTACCCGATCATTACAACCTGAATACCGACATAAGATAATCTTGCAGGCCTTTCAAATCCTCGATCTAAAAGGCATCGATTTTACGCTAACGATTGTTGGAGATGGTGGACAACTCATTGCTTTGAAAAAATTAGCAAAGGTTCTTAGAATAGAAAGCAAAGTTGTTTTTACCGGCAGAATTCCAAATGAAGAGTTACCAAAATTACTAGACCAAAGCAATTTCTACATCAGTATGCCAACAACAGAAGGTGTCTCGGCATCGCTCTTTGAAGCAATGGCAACAGAATGCTACCCTATCGTCAGCGATGTTTTGGGCAATCAATGTCAAATTACACACCGTGAAAACGGTCAACTTGTTCGCGTGGACGACGAAAAAATGTTAGCAAATGAAATCTTATGGGCATACGAAAATCCAGAATATCGGGAACAAGTAATTGCAAAAAACAAAACCTTCGTAACAGAAAAGGCAAATTATCACATCAACATGAAACTAATTGCTGATCGTTACCACGAATTAATTAATAATGCCCCCAAAAAAGTAATCAATAATGTGCGGGATTAATGGGATTTTCCATCTACATGCCAGTAGAAAAATAGACGAAGATTTACTTACTAGAATGCGAGATTCCTTGGAACACCGAGGACCAGACGATAAAGGTATTTTCATCAATCAAAATGTTGGCCTCGGACACCGACGATTATCTATATTAGACATCTCTGCAGCGGGTCATCAACCGTTTTTGTCTGAAGATGGTCGATATACTCTCGTTTTCAATGGTGAAATATACAATTTCAAAGAATTTTACCCTGAACTCAACGCTGAAGGGTTTTCCATCAAGACCCATTCAGATACAGAAGTTCTGCTTAAGTTGTATCAGCTACACGGCCTAAAAATGCTTCATCGTCTCAATGGGATGTTTGCTTTTGCGATTTGGGATAAGGTCGAAAAAAAGCTAATAGTTGCACGAGATCGCATGGGTGTTAAACCCTTATACTACGCATTCCATGATCATACATTCTTCTTCGCGTCGGAACAAAAAGCGCTCTTTACAGCGGGTGTTCCTTTGCGATTGTCTGAAAGTGGCATGGAAGAATATGTATTTAATCGATTTGTTGCGGGTGAAGAGACACTTTTTCAAAATATCAGTAAAGTACTTCCCGGACATGCTATGATTATCCATCAAGACGGAAAAGTGGAAAGCCAGAAGTGGTGGGAACTGAAACGCGAGATTCAAAACCACGAAAAGATAAAAAACCCTATCGAATGGTTTCGGGAAACTTTCGATGATTCGATTCGCTTGAGAATGGTAAGCGATGTTCCTGTTGGTGTATTGCTCAGTGCCGGTCTTGACTCATCTTCTGTCATTTCCTCGCTGAGTGCTCAACAGTATAAAGGCATACAAGCATTTACCATTGCATTCAAAGAAGAAGAACACAATGAATCACATCTTGCCAAAAAACTAGCAGCGCAATGCAACTATGGCTTCAACAGCTTATATTTGGAAGATGATGATTTATTCTCCAAATTGCAAACTGCTACCTATTTCCAAGATGAGCCTTTGATGCATTTAAGTGAACCTCATCTTCTCGCCGTTTCGCAGTTGGCAAAATCTAAAGTTAAGGTACTGCTTTCGGGCGAAGGTGCGGATGAACTCATGGGCGGATATGTGCGATATAAACCTTTGCAGTTTCCTTCTCTTTTGAATGTTATTTCTATGTTTGGCAAAAATGGTCTGTTTGCTACAAATCCACGTTTTGAAAAGTTACTTCGTTACGCGCAACTAAAGAATCGTAGCGATTTGGTTCTATTTAATGGCAGTAACATTTTTCCGGGGGACATCAAAAATACGTTTGGTATCGACAACATGCCGAAGAATCAATACCGTCACCACATTTACGAAGAGGCGAAGTCTATTTACCCAAATGACCTTCGTCGTCAGGCACTATATTTCGACCAGCACACTTACCTCTGTTCGCTACTCGATCGGAACGACAGATCAACTATGGGCGCTTCAATCGAATGTCGAGAGCCTTTCTTGGACCAGCGATTGGTAGCCGGATTGGGGTCATTGTCCAGCAATTGGTTATTTACCGGAAAAAAAGGAAAGTATATTCTTAAAACTGCCATGCAAGAACGTTTACCTCAAGAGATTTTGTCGTTTAGAAAAGTCGGCTTGAGCGTACCTTGGGGTGATTATATAATCAAGAGTCCGGCTTTCAAAGATGAGATGGAATCGTTGCAAAGTAGTGAGCTTTTCAAAATTCCGTATTTCGAGAAGATCCATATTAAAGAGCTTGTGACTGCGCTACAGCGCGGCGATAGTCGAATGGTTCCTTATATTATGCCTTTGCTCATGATGCATATTTGGCTCGATAATTACGTTCACAAGTTCGATTCAACACAAAAGAAATCGTTAAGTACGGTTTAGCTTGATAACTGAGGTAAAATGACAACAATTCACTCCAATTTTTCTTTACAGAAATTCAACACCTTCGGGATTGAGGCCAAAGCAAAACGCTTTGTTGCGGTTCATTCCATTGATGAACTCAAGGTAGTACTCCAACAAAATCCCGAAGAACGCAAATTTATTTTGGGTGGAGGCTCGAATATGTTGCTGACACAAGACATTGATGCTCTGGTCATTCACATTGATCTTAAGGGAAAAACGATTTTGAAACAGGATGACGATTTTGTTTGGATTGCCTGTCAAGCCGGAGAAAATTGGCATGAATTCGTCCTTTGGACACTAGCTCACGACTACGGCGGCCTAGAGAATATGTCGCTGATTCCGGGCAATGTTGGCACAACACCGATTCAAAATATAGGTGCATATGGCGCTGAGGTGAAAGATACTATGGTTTCATGTGACGCAATCAATATACATTCATTGGAAATGACAACATTCTCTAATGAAGATTGTCATTTTGGCTACCGAGAGAGCATTTTCAAGCAAGAAGCTAAAGATCAATATATCATCACTACGGTTGTCTTTAAACTGACTAAGCGCAATCACAACATCAGCACAACCTACGGCGACATTCAGTCGGAATTGACCAAGAATGGCATTGTAAATCCTACTATTCAACAAGTGAGCAAAGCAGTAATTGCCATCAGACAAAGTAAGTTGCCTGATCCGAAAGAACTCGGTAACAGCGGTAGCTTTTTCAAGAACCCAGTTTTGCTGAAATCAGAATTTGAAAAGATTCATATCAAATTTCCGGAAATGAAATTCTATGAGGTTTCCGATACAGAAATGAAGGTTCCTGCAGGTTGGCTCATCGAGCAAGCCGGCTTTAAAGGAAAGCGTTTTGGTGATGCCGGAGTCCATAAGAATCAGGCGTTGGTTCTGGTCAATTATGGCAATGCTACCGGTCAGGAAGTGCTGGCAGTTTCTAAAGACATTCAAAAAACGGTATTTGACAAATTTGGAATTCATATCGAGGCTGAAGTCAATATCATTTAATACCTATCGCATGTACATTCCAGACTTATACAAAAACGAAGATGAGCAGGAGATCAATGATTTTCTGAGAAACAATAGTTTTGGTATTTTGGTCAATCGTACCAATGGCAAGTTGTGGGCGACCCATATTCCGTTAGAACTAGAATACAATTC
>CANHBE010000199.1 GCA_947458575.1 Flavobacteriaceae bacterium
CAGTATACTGCAGATAGAACGACCGCAAACCCAGTATGGGTTGATGCGCAAACCTTTACTTTCACTCCTGGTACTGCTATCCCGGGACCGGCAACTGGCGATATTTGGTACAACTTGAGAACAGCAGATTTATCAGCTTTTACAGAAATCGATAATAATGCGAATGCAGCTTTTAGAATAGTTGGTGCATTTGATCCAGTTGCAGGAGATTATCTAGCTGCAAATGCAACTTCTACATACGATGGGCTAGGGAATGCTCGCTTTGACATGGTAACTGTAGCTGCTGCAACTACATTAAGCTTGGATGAATTTAACCAAAACCAAAATAAATTTACAGTTACACCAAATCCCGTGAAAAATAGTCAAATTTACTTTAACGAAATGACTGATGTAACAATTTATGATGTTACGGGAAAAGTTGTTTTAAATGGCAATAGCATAAAGGAAATGAATGTTTCGTCACTCTATTCTGGAATATATTTTGTAAAAAATAAAGATGGTAAAGTAATCAAATTAGTAAAAGAATAGATTTAGATTTAGATAATAGAGCAAAAATCCCCGTTTCATTCAAAAACGGGGATTTTTTTTTGATCATTTTGCAAGTGTCGTAAATAGCAAAGAGAAAAAAGTAGTGCTAATTCAATCAGTTTTAGAAGGACGATTGATTTTATTTAATTATCTTTAACATTTAATTAACTAAAATCCTATTTATCATGAAAGCAATCCAATTTTTATTTTTCGGCGTCTTTGGTTCAATCAGTATTTTAGGTCATTCGCAAGCCACGACCGCTAATTCAACTAATACAGTTACAATAACATCTTACCTTGGTTCTGGTGCGACCAGCAATTTTGACGTCATTTTCAGACGTAATAACATTGCAGCAGGAAGATTAGGAACCACTGTTACTAATTTTGGAGTAAATTCACTTTCCACTTCACCATCTCTCCCAAGCAGTGTAGCTATAGGAGTTAACGCTGGTCAATTCGCTTCTGGTACTGGATTCAACACTTATATTGGGCAAAATGCAGGTAAAGGTCAGAGCGGAAGCATATTAAATACTGGTAGCTTTAATACTTTTCTTGGTTTTGAAGCTGGATCAAGAAATACATCTGGAGTTGCAAATGTTTTCTTAGGTTATTCTTCAGGAAAATTCAACACTACAGGTAGTTCAAATATTTTTATCGGGGATGGAGTTGCAGACGGAATGACTACCGGCAATGGGAATGTTTTCATTGGATCTAGCTCAGGGAATGAAAATAATGGGAACTTTAACATATTACTAGGTAATGATGCAGGTAGCTCAACTTTAGGATCAAATAATATTATGATTGGAAACAATGCTGGTGCTGATCTAATTACAGATAACAAATTGATAATTGAAAACTTGAATGCAGCAAATCCTTTAATTTTTGGAGATTTTCAAGCAGATCACTTAAAATTTCATGGCAAAGTAGGCATCGGTGGAAATTCTACAACTGCGTTTGGTAATTTCCCAATAAATTCTGGGGGAGTTAATGTAAGTGCTTATAACCTTTTTGTCAAAGGAGGTATCCTAACAGACGAAGTAAGAGTAAGCACAACGTGGGCGGATTACGTTTTTTGTCAGGATTATCAGCTGCCTACCCTTCAAGAAGTTGAAAAACACATTCAAGAGAAAGGTCATTTAATTAATGTGCCGTCTGCAAAACAAGTGGAGGAAAACGGAATCGAATTGGGTGAAATGGCCAAAATTCAGCAAGAGAAAATTGAGGAATTAACTTTATATATTATTGCACAAAACAAGCTGATTTTAGAGTTATCAAACAGATTAACAGCGCTTGAAAAAAGATAGTTATGAAAAAGCTATTTGTATTTTTTGTAATGTTCTGCTCCCATTCGATTTTGGGGCAAACAGAGTGGCATGTAAAACCTTACTCTAACAATTATGTAAATCCTCCTTTGGCCGATGGACAGTCATTAGCTACAGCTTGGTGTTTACAATATGCCCTTTCGGGTGGCTTAAATGGAACTCAAGTCAAAGCGGGCGATATTATTTGGCTTCATGGGGACCAAAAATCAACATATGCCGGCACCCCAAGCATAAATGCGCAATATAAAGGTCATTTTGAAAGCACTATTAAAGGTGAACCAGACAAGTATATAACTGTTTCGTCCTATCCAGGAGAATGGGCGGTAATTGATGGTAATATACATAATGGTATGACTGGTGGACAATGGGGCCCCATTGTTCCAAATCCGCCTCTGCCCTCAGGAATAAGCGAATACTTCATCCTCTATGCAAGAAAAGGGAATGTTCGTTTTGAAAATTTTGAAATTACTTGTTTAGGCAATTTTAGCAGAGTGAAAGAAGGTCGCACTATCCCAGGTACCAATCCACCAATAGTTTGTGCCAATACCAACCCTCCTGCGTACGATTTTCGAGAGTATGTAGGAATCCAGCACTGGGCAACAGATGAAGAAAATGCTATTCGAAATGAATTCAGAAATCTTGTGATAAGAAATATACCAGGTATTGCTTTTGCCTCTTGGAAATATACGAAAGACACCGAAATTTATGGAAATATATTTTACAATAATGGATTGATTAGGGTTATTGGAGAAGGCTGTACACCTCCACTTGAAAACGTATTATTAACAGAGTCTAATACTGCGGGGCATCAAACCATGATCTATACACAAAATGCGTCCGACACACTAAACCGGAGAAATATTCGAAATAATCTCTTTTTAAACGGACATGATTCTGGAGTTGGAATTTGGTCAGCTGGAAATGCCACAGACATAGTACAGAGTTTTAGTGTTACCAAAAATATTTTTATTAATAATGGAGGTCCCGTTAGAGATGAGACTGCAAATATGATAGTTCACTCTAATGCTGGAACTTTAAGAGACATAAACATTGATAGTAATATTTTTTACATTAACTCAGATGATAGTTATGTTTCAGGTATACTTGTAAACAATGTTGATTATATCAATATTACAAATAACTTAATTTTTAATGGTACGACAGGAGTTGAATTTGGACAAACGAATCGGTGGGTAAACTTTCACCATAATTTATATGCTGGAAAGTTTATGCGAATTAAAGCAACGATTGCCCACTATAACAATCCAGCTTCTAAATGGAACATGAATCACAATACGTACTATACAAGACCGGGTAATTCTTTTAATATGTTCCGTGTTCCTAATCTCACAAATACTAATACTCGTGACCTACCACTTGCGCAAGTTGAGAATTCCCCAGACCTTCCTTTTTTCAGAAAAAGCACGGAATATAATGATGAGCATAATTCATCACGAACTGCTTTTACTCTTTCAGATTACCCGTTACCAAGAACAATAATTAGTCAGAATAAATACAATCCAAATTTGTTTTATGTTAGTGTTTACAATCCTCAACAATCAACCTCGTCAGTATTCGTAAATTTTTCAAACTTTAATGTGCCTCACAATAAAAGTTACCGATTAAGAGATGCTCAAAATTATTTTGTTACCAGTACTAGTCTTTATAATAGTGCAACGGGAATAAGCCTTCCAGTACTTAATGAAACTTCAAGTATTGAATTACAACTGCCAATTCCAAACAATACTAATTATGGACCAGCATACATCACTCCAATAGAGCATTCAAGAATTGACTTCAATACATTCGTCATCGAATTTGAGTGTCCTGGATTAGCATATGAATTAAGAAGAGAAAACATTACTGATTCATCTACCTTGAATCTTGAAGCAAGGAAAAGAATAATTTTTGGACAAAACTATACTTCTCAACCTTCCGCAAATATAACCGCCACAGCTGAAAATGAAATCAGATTGATTCAGAATACGTGGATTAGAAAGGACTCGAAGTTTCACGGACGAATAAATAAAAACTTGTGCTCTTTAGACCTAAACGAAACCATGGAACAGCAATCTCTGAATGCTAATCCCGGTAATGTTCAGCCATCACCTTTGATGGTCCCAGCTGACCCTCCGTTTGTAGAATCGAGGATTAAGGTTGCGACTGATGAAGGACTTTTGAAATTATATCCAAACCCAACTAATGGAATTTTTAATATAGTTAACGACACTTCGAAAAAAATTATTAAGGTACTTGTAAATCGAATTGAATCAGGAAAAATAGTACTTTCAGAAGAATATGTCTTTCAAGAAAACTTTACTATTGACATTTCTGCTGAAGATATTGGTTTATTTTCCGTTCAAATTCTATTTGAAGATAATACTTCGAAAGTATTGAAAATTGCCAAAAAGTAATCTTTATTCAAAAGAAGGCGCTATTTACAAGCGCCTTTTTTTTGCATCTATTGTAGAATTAAATCAAAAATCGCTTCAAATGAAACATCGTTTGAAAGCTTTTGATATAATGGAAATACATGATTTTCTGATTCGGTTGAAGATCGATTTGAAAAATGATTTCGCGGTCTTTGAAACTTAACTGTTCTAATGAAATCTGATTACCAAAGACTTACTTGATGATTTTTCCGGTTGAATCGATCGCCTGTAAATCAACCAAATCTTAAATCGGCGCTTGAGCGAACGAAGTATTAATGTTCAATATAATTGGACAAGGTACATGAAGCAATATATTCCTCCTCAATCATTTTAGCAAATTTAGGGCAGAAAAAAACTTTGATTGTTTTCACGATAGTTAAATCTGAATTACCTATTTAACCATCAGTTTTTGTCGATAAATTTTTTCATTACGACTCACAAATTCCACAATATAAGTGCCTGACTGCAGTTCAGCTACAACGATTCGCGACTCGTTTTGTATTATTAGCTGTTTCAACATTCGGCCTTGCATATCATAAAATTTCACTTGAGCCAGACTCATTTCTGAACTGAACTCGATAAAATCATGTGCCGGATTCGGAAATACATTTACCGTTTCTGATTCAAAATTATCCGTACCCAAAGTAGCCGATCGCAAGCTTTCTCCCACAAGAAATAATGCCGAGTCATATAAATTATCGCCAATATTCCCGAGGATAAATTTCAAATGATAAGTTGAACCTGCTACAACGGTTCCTCTTGCAGTCAAAATAGTCGAACGCCCGTCGTATTGCATCGCTGTATTGACTGCTGGTGTATTACCAGTTCCGTTACTGACATAATAAGCACAATTCTCGCAAG
>CANHBE010000200.1 GCA_947458575.1 Flavobacteriaceae bacterium
GTTGCTGACGATACAACACTAAACGAATAGCTCTCTCCTGCTTTCAAACTTTTATTGAATTTTGCGAGATGCATACCGTAGTCCCAATCTTCGTGAATGAGATCAGGTTCTTGCCCATGGGGCTCCGAAAAAATAATGCTATTACTAGCCGCAACTGTGTGCTTACCAGAGGGGCTTTTTCCTACCGAAGATAACAAGGGCAACTTCACATGAGGTCGATCTATTTCGCTATATGTATTGCGCACATCGGCCAAGTGGTTAGGAGCTTCAATTACACTCATCGGTGTCACCTTCACATCCTTCTTCGCTTTCAATTCAACGATCGACATGGCCGTATAGGGCAAGTGCCGAAGAGCCATCATCGAGTGCTTCACTGATAGCTTATCGCCCACGTCAAAGGTTGTTACTAAAATTGCCTTCTTCATATCCAGCGTTTGTTGGTAGTTAGAGATATCTCTAATGCCCATTCTCCTACCATCCACATCCAAATTCATATTGGCATGGTTGAAGGTCTTCAAAATATTGGAAACACGTCCACGCTGGTAGTAGTCATATACGCCATTCAGCACTACATCCTTCACCCTCATAGGTTCGGGCGAGGAGACTAAACCGACCATGCCATTTGCCACGGTTACTCCGTAATAATTGTTTGGATCAATGGCCTTGGCTTCGATGAGCCATTCATTTTGTTGCGCACCAGCTTGAAAGCAAAGGGGAATAAGAAATAAAAAAAAGCTTTTTTTCATATCGTTTCTTTTATAAAAAAATCAACCAAACCATCTTAAAAGATAGTAATTTTTAATAAATCCTACTGCTTTTGGAAACCCAAAAGCCAATCATTGTTTCTACTTACCAAATACAAGGTCTTTTTACTCTTGCTTTCAATCAATTTAATATCCCTTGCTTCACCCTTAACGAAAAACCCTGACTTTCCAGGTTCAAGATACCTAAGCCCCCCTAGTCCATTGCCTAGAAGTACAACGCCATAACCAGCATCATAAGGCCCAAAATCTGGCTGGGTTGCAGTTAGGTTACCCGCCAACAATACATCGATTTTGCCGTCTCCATTTATGTCGTCCATTTGAATTGCCTTTATTGGAAAAAATTGAGCCTCTGAGGGCAACGGTATAAGTTCAAATGAGCCATTGTTATTTTTTAACAAAACTGACGCGAAAACAAATGCCTCTAGCTTCGTTGCCTTACTGATTTGGCTTGGATCGAGGATATCATCAAGCTGTGCATTTTCAAAGTTATAATAATATGGAAATTTCTTCTTAAGACTTGGAACCTGCTTAACAAGTTGATCGCGAGAATAAAAAGGACTTTGCCTCTTACCATTGTAATACATCATCAATTGGTCAACCCCACCATTTGAATCAAAGTCACCGTTATATAAATTAAGTGGCTTATTCAAAGATACTTTAAGCCTTGAATTCAGTCCCAAGTTCCCGAGAACGAAGTCGATATCCCCATCATTGTCTATATCGGATCCTTCAATACGATTCCACCAACCCTGGGTTTTATCCAATCCATAAAAGCTGGTTTTATTTAGAAATGTGTGATTGGGTTGCTGGATCAAAATTGTTATTGGCATCCATTCGCCTACTACAATCATATCTAAACGAGAGTCTTTATCTATATCAACCCAAAAAGCATCTTTGACCATACCTATGTTTTCGTGAGGTGCATTCAAGAAATGACTCGCACCCAACCAACCATCGAAAAAACTAAAATTCCCTTTGCCATCATTCAAGAAAAGGCTGCTTTCAGGACTTACTCCATAAGCCTTTGGTATCACATCTGCTCCAATGAATAAGTCGATATCACCATCGCTATCAAAATCAGCTGGTTTTACACAAGAGGCATTAAAAGAATAGTCATTGAGAACCGTACGAACGTGAGAGAATGTTCCTTTTCCATCATTTAAGTAAAGTCTGTGCCTATTAAATTTTTGAGTCTCTTGCCCACCGCTTACAACCACTAAATCTAAATCACGGTCTCCATCGACATCAATAAAAGCAGCGTCAATATCTTCTAGCTGAGCACTATTATTCAAATCTTTGTTTGGAACTAAGACAAAACTACCAGTTGGCAATTGCCTAAACACAACACTTGTTTGATTGCTTCCCCCCGCAACGAAAAAATCCAGTAGTTGATCCCCATTTACGTCACCAATTGCTATTCTTGGGCCTTCGGTTGAAAGCATGTGAGGTAGTAGCCTCTCGAAATCAAATGCATTAAATTCATTCTCATTATGTTTGAATAGAGAACTTACCTGCACATTCGAACTTACTAAATTCTTCTTGGGGCTGCTGAAATCGTGATTGTCTAGCAATCTGGATTGATTGTAACTAATGATAAGATGCCTTTTATCTTTCAGAAATGGGATGACTGTCTTTTTCCTGTCCGGCCAAACGACTACTATAGAATCATATTTCTTATCAATTCCAAGACCAAATACCAATTTACTGTCTGACGATGAGCACCAACCTCTTGTCAAATTGAGCTCCTGTTCTTGTGAAACACCATCCTTGTGCAATATTACCGTTGATCCAATCGCTAGTCTATTTTTACTATCGTTATCACCTTCAAGTTCGATTGTTATCGAATTCGCACTTGATGTATTTCTAAACAAAGTTGCTTCTTCCTCAACATTATTAACGACTAAATCCAAATCACCATCGTTGTCTAAATCGCTATAAGCAGCCCCTGTAGAGAAACTTGGTTTACTTTCAATCCACGAGTTAGATTTGTCTTGAAAGGTTAAGTCTCCATTATTTTTAAAGAAATAATTAGGCACCTTTCCTATTGGCATTCGTTCAAGCATAGGGAGCACCGTGCTTCGCATCTTTCTTTGTATCGAATCACTCGAAATGTAGTTAATGTAGTCTAATCCATTTGGACGTCTAACAATTCCATTGGATATAAATAAATCCTTCAACCCATCTCCGTCAAAATCCGCAATTAATGGAGACCAGCTCCAATCTGTGGCTGCTACTCCAGAAAACAGTGCCACGTCATTAAAGTAGACTTTCCCAGAATCTATTCTTCCATTATTTAGTTGTAACGCGTTCCTGGAAACCTGTTTCCCGTACCCGTATTCTAGCTTAAACTTATAAATCTCGTACGAATCCTCCCCAGCCGTTGATTTTAGTATTGACTCATCTGCAGGTAGCATATCCGTAGTAAAAATATCTGGCCATTGATCGTTATTTATATCAGCAATATCGTTCCCCATACTGAATCTACTTGAATGTGAAAGTTCCTGCAATTGGAACGTTCCTTCACCTGTATTGATGTATACATAATCATTTTCACTAAAGTCATTTGAAACGTATACATCTGGGTATCCATCTTTATTTAAGTCTGAGATACCAACTCCTAGTCCATATCCAATATGGCTTGACAAAACATTGGCGGAGCGTGTTACATCTGCAAAAAATGGTTTACCTGATTCTACTAATTGGTTCTTGTAAAGCCTATCCCCGGAAAGGGAGTCAACTTCATATCTCAATGAAGCGCGACCATAGGTTCGTTGAGAGTGCACAGAGTGATTTAGCAAATACATATCTAAATCACCATCAAGATCGTAGTCAAAAAAAGTAGATTGAGTTGAAAGGCCTTGAAAGAACAGGCCATATTCTTTTGCTCGCTCCGTAAAGGTCAAATCACCGTTATTTATGAACAATTGGTTAAACCCGTTAAACGATTTGTAGCTTCCTACCCCACACAAATAAATGTCTAGATAGCCATCTGCGTTGACATCCGCCATGGTTATGCCCGTTTTCCAATTGCCGAGTCCGGCAACACCTGCTTTACTAGTTATATTTTCGAATTTGAAATCGCCTTTATTCAAATAGAGCTTATTGGAGCCCTGATTCGAGCTAAAATAAATATCTGAAAGGCCATCGTTGTTGATGTCCCCAATGCTTACACCTCCACCATTGTAGAAATATAGATATTCTATGATATTAAATGATTCTGATTCCTTCAGTTCGTTCCGGAAGTCAACACCAGTTTCGGCAGGGGAAACAGAGATGAAGAGTGGTGGTGATGATTTTTTGCATGAGCACAGAATTACCAACAACCATCCAATTATGTTAATTGTTCTCATTCATACGTTAAAAAAACCGGTGTATCGTTATTTCTAGAAATCAAAATAACATTCTTACCACCGATCTTTATCTTTTTTATGTCTCTTACTTCACCATCAATCTTTAAACTACAATCCCTGTTTAGTATAGTACTAAAATTTCCTTTTCCATCCCCTTTCAAAAACGTTCCATAACTGGCGTCATATCTTCCAACTTCAGGCTTTGCTCTATAAAGGTTACCACCCAGGAGCACATCTTGATTGCCATCCTTATCAAAATCATCAATCAACAAGCCATAGATCGGAGAGAATTGCGCTTCAACCGGCAGAGGAGCATAGCTAAAGTGCCCCTTACCATCATTAATCAATACCAGCGATCTTAATTCCTTTGCATCCAATCTTATAGCTTTCTTTAATTGCTCCACAGAAAAAACATCATCAATAGTTTGGTCTTTATAATTTTCGTATCGCAAGTATTTCTTTTTCAAAGATGGAATTTGACTTAGTAAATCATGGCGTAAGACCATCGGATAACTCTTGTCTCCTTCATAGGTACAAATTATTTGTTCTACGCTTCCATTCTGATCAAAATCATTTACCCACATAGTTACAGGCTTATTCTCTGTAGCTCTAAACCTCGAGTTTAGCCCATGATTTCCAGCAACGAAATCGATGTCCCCATCATTATCAATATCCGCAGCGGCTATTGTATTCCACCACCCTGTCAAGTTTTCTAGCCCTGCTCTTTCCGTCTCCTCTTCAAACTTTCCTTTTCTTTGAATAAAGCAACGAATGGTCATGTATTCTCCAACAACAATCAAATCCAGAATTTTATCTCCATCCAAATCGGCCCAAACAGCATCTGTAATCATGCCCAATTTCTCCAATGAAGGTGCAACTTTTGATGAAACGTTTCTAAAATTTCCTGAACCATCATTATTCAAAATATACCCGTTCATTGGAAAGCCATAACTAAATGGCAGAATTCTTGAGCCTACAAATAAATCCAGATCACCATCGTTGTCATAGTCGCCTGCCTCCACGCA
>CANHBE010000201.1 GCA_947458575.1 Flavobacteriaceae bacterium
ACACACACCCATCTTTACAGCGAAGAATTTGATTTGGACAGACACGAAATGATGCAACGAGCTATCAGTCAAGGCGTAACGCGTTTTTTTGTGCCTGCTATTGACTCGACCTGCACGCAGTCGATGTATGATTTAGAGAAGGCATATCCGGAGAATATATTTCTTATGATGGGTTTGCATCCAACTTATGTCAAAGACAATTTTCATGAAGAGTTGCGACACGTGGAAAGGGAGTTAGCCACGAGAAAATTTTACGCGGTCGGTGAAATCGGAATCGATTTGTATTGGGATAAAACCCGTTTGAAGGAGCAACAATTCGCATTCAAGCATCAAATCCAATTGGCAAAGAAATATCAGTTGCCAATTGTCATTCATTGTCGCGAAGCATTTGATGAGATTTTTGATGTTTTAGAATCGGAAAAGAGTGACGATTTGTATGGGATTTTTCACTGCTTTACCGGAACATTCGAACAAGCAATTCGGGCCATGTCTTATAACATGAAACTCGGAATCGGTGGTGTTGTCACTTTTAAAAATGGTAAAATCGATCAGTTTTTGCATGAGATTGATTTAAGCCATATTGTTCTGGAAACAGATTCACCTTATTTGGCGCCTATTCCGTATCGCGGTAAAAGAAATGAAAGTGCTTATGTTGTCAATGTTGTGAAGAAATTAGCTGAGATTTACGCAATTTCTACAGATGAAATTGCAACAATCACAACGCAAAATTCAAAGGACATATTCGGCATTTGACGCAATAAAACGCAGAGGATGTTAATTATTTTTGTTCTTTTGTTGCATAAAATGAATTTATAAATGCAAAAATTTGATGCTATTCGTCCGTTTTATGATGCGGAAGTGAATGATGGAATTAAATCCTCTATCAATCATCCTATGATGAAAGCGCTAATGAATTTTACCTTTCCGGATATGCCCGATGAGGTTTGGAAAGAGCAGTTGCTGAAGACACATTCTATTCGGGATTTTCAGTGTAATTTTATTTACCAATCTGTTCAAAAAGTCCTTCAAAAAAGTTCAGATGGTCTCACAACCTATGGATTTGAAAAACTTGAAAAGAATACATCTTATCTATTTATATCCAACCATCGCGATATTATTCTTGATACTTCATTGCTGAACGCAGCATTATTCGAACATGGTTTAGTGATGACGGCTTCTGCTATCGGCGATAATCTAGTCAAGAAGTCTTTTTTGTTGACGCTTTCGAAGCTGAATAGAAATTTTTTGGTTTTGCGAGGTTTACCGCCTAGAGAGTTGTTGCAAAGTTCAAAACTGATGTCAGAATATATAGGGCAATTGATTTTGCGGGAGAATCGCTCCGTTTGGATTGCCCAAAAAGAAGGGCGAACAAAAGACGGAAATGATGCCACGCATACAGGTGTTTTAAAGATGTTAGCGATGGGTGCGGATGAGGAAAACCTCATGAGTTATTTTAAGAAGCTTAAGGTTGTTCCGGTTTCAATTTCGTATGAATATGATCCTACCGATGCACTAAAAATGCCGCAGTTAATTGCAGAGGCCAATAACGAAATCTATGTGAAGGAAAAGAATGAAGATTTCATGACCTTACTTAGCGGTATCATGGGTCAGAAGAAACGAATTCACATCCATATTGGAGACGTTTTAGATCATGAACTGGATGCTATTGCTGGGGAAAGCGACAATTCGAATAAGCAAATACAGGCTTTAGCTCAAGTCATTGATGACGCCATCTTGACCAACTACAGACTCTGGCCAACCAATTATATAGCTTATGATTTGCTGCATGCAACCAATCAATTTGCTGCAAAATATACCGAAATCGAGAAGCAACTATTTGAAAGAAGATTGGACCTTAAAATTGATCAAAACAATAAAGTGGCGTTAGAGGGTTTTTTGAATATGTATGCTAATCCGGTGGTCAATAAACTGAAATATCAAAATGCTCAATAAGCCCAATATTCTTTTGATTTATACCGGAGGAACCATTGGTATGGTCAAAGATTTTGATTCCGGAGCATTGAAAGCTTTCAACTTTGCTGAATTATTGCAAAACATTCCGGAACTAAAGCAGCTTGATTGTCGGATTGAAACTATTTCTTTCGAAGTTCCGATAGATTCATCAAATATGAATCCGTCAAAATGGATAAAGATTGCCACTATAATTGAGGCTAACTACAGCACGTTTGATGGTTTTGTTGTCCTTCACGGTTCAGACACCATGTCTTATTCTGCCTCCGCTTTGAGTTTTCTATTAGAAAACTTGTCGAAGCCAGTTGTTTTTACAGGTTCGCAATTGCCCATTGGCGACTTGCGAACTGATGCGAAGGAAAATTTGATTACTGCCATTCAAATTGCGTCATTACAAAATAAGCATAAGCCTGTAATTCAAGAAGTGTGTCTTTATTTTGAGTATAAACTTTACCGTGGCAATCGAACTACGAAAATAAATGCGGAACATTTCAATGCTTTTTCATCTCCTAATTATCCGGCAATTGCTGAATCAGGTGTTCATTTAAGGGTGAATCAGGACAGCATCATTTCAAAACCAGCTAAGAATTTGATTGTTCATAAAGAATTGGAAGATCAAGTGGTCATCATTAAGATGTTTCCCGGTATCAATCAAATGGTGTTGGCGTCAGTATTGACTATTCCTAACCTCAAAGGTGTAATATTAGAGACCTATGGTTCGGGTAACGCTCCTACCGATGAGTGGTTTATAGCTACTCTCAAGAAGGCAATAAAGAAAGGCTTACCAATTGTCAATGTTACGCAGTGTTCTGGCGGAAGTGTTAACATGGGTCAATATGAAACCAGTTCACAGCTTAAAAAAATTGGCGTAATTTCCGGTAAAGATTGCACCACGGAAGCCGCTGTCACCAAGCTAATGTATTTATTAGGTCAAAATGTTTCTCCAAAAGTTTTCAAAACTGTATTTGAAACAAGTATTAGAGGCGAGATGTCATAAATTTTCCGTCTATAGTCTTTTGTAACTCAAAAAAAATATGGTTCTTTGCAACCGCAAAAAATCCTAGAGAGGTGTCCGAGTGGTTGAAGGAGCAAGCCTGGAAAGTTTGTATATGGGTAACTGTATCGTGGGTTCGAATCCCATCCTCTCTGCAATAAAAACCGAAGTGAGAACTTCGGTTTTTCTTTTATAAACCCCCCAAGAAAGTTTACTTTCTTGAGGGGTTTATAAAAGAAAAATCAGCCTTTGTAAAAAGGCGAGGTTTTATTGACAGACTCCCCAAATTGGGATCACCGCAAGTAATCCTTGGTCATGCGAGTTCACTTTCTTAGGTGTTTTTACAAAAGAAAAATCAGCGTTTGATGAGGGCGAGTCATTATGGTTAATTTAAGACCTTTTGAAAAAAAATGTCTTATCCCACAAAAAAAAGAGTCTTGTTTAAGACTCTTTCTGTGATATTGAAATTTCAAGAATTATTTTCCTTTATTCGCTTCAGCTATGTACTTCTCCAATGCCATCGTCATTGAAGGTGTTTCCGGTGTTGGAGCGAGAATGTCAATACGCAGACCATGTTCCAATGCTTCTTTTTGGGTTGTGCTTCCAAAAACAGCAATGCGGGTATCGTTTTGTTTGAAATCCGGGAAATTCATGAATAAAGATTTGATACCGGTCGGACTAAAGAACGCTAGAATATCGTAATAAACGTCTGCTAGGTCTGAAAGATCACTCATTACAGTTTTGTAAAACGTAGCTTGTGTCCATTCAACTTTCAAATTATTTAAAGTTTGCGGCGCATCCGGATTTAGTTGGTCAGATGCCGGCAAAAGAAATTTCTCGTCCTTATACTTTTTTATTAATGGTGACAAGTCAGCAAAATCTTTTTGACCAACATAGATTTTTCGCTTTCTGTAGACAACATATTTTTGTAAGTAAAAAGCAATAGCTTCCGATTGGCAAAAGTATTTTAACCCTTCAGGAACTTTGTAACGCATTTCTTCCGCAACTCTAAAAAAGTGATCAACAGAATTTTTGCTAGTCAGTATGATGGCACTATAGTTATGGAGGTCAATTTTCTGCAACCGAACATCCTTGGCGCTTACGCCTTCTACGTGGATAAAAGGTCTGAAATCAACTTTAACTTTATGTTTTTGCTGTAAGTCGAAATATGGAGAATTTTCTACTTTAGGTTCAGGTTGTGACACCAAAATTGTTTTCACTTTCATAAATGACATTTTCTAAGTATGCTATCTTCTTACAAACCAATCATAGATAAAATAGTAGGGTGCTATTTCAAGTGCGCAAAGATATAAAATAAAATAAAACAACTTTCCTATCAGTAAATTTTGATAATTCTTTAAAGAAATTATATAAGTTAGCAGGTTTGTTGCAATAATTATTGCGATTATGCAATAAAATAAGAAATCTGATGCGTTCGGGTTGTAAAACAATATTGCATTAACAGGCAGAAGCAATATTCCGATATAGGTTCTGTATGTAACTTTTTGTAGATTGAATTGATCCGCAAATTCTTCGATGTCAAAAGATGTTGCAATAATCTTATCGATTAAGAATTTTGAGAGTACAAAAACACTAATAAAAGTGTTGATTTGTATAAAAAGAATCCAGTCGTTTTTTGGCAACTGATAGAATTTGTGCAGTGTTAGTTGTATAAAAAAAGAAAAAGAAATCAACTGAACCACAAAAAGAAAAATGGTAAAACCGCTCATCAAATAAGAGGCATCACGATAGATTTTTGTGTATTTATCTGAAATAATCAAGTTCAAAAAATCTTGAAATCGTGACTCAAATACCGACTTAACTACCACGATAATACCGAACATAGCAACAAAAACGATCGTTGCCCAATCTTGAATTCCTATAATTCTTGGTTGCAATACGGTATCAAACATATTGCTGCAAAAATACTAAAAAATAGGTTGAGAAAATGGCTTGTTTTACTTTTTAGCTAAAATTGATCGGGTTTGATTTCACAAAATTTAAATCTTTTTACAACTGTATTTTATTATCGTTTTCTTAGGAGTCAACTCCGTCAAAAAGTTTATTTTTGTGGCTGATTAGCTTCCCTGCAGATGAATGACGGAATTGTAATTATCCCGACTTATAACGAAATTGAGAATATTGAGACAATTGTACGTGCT
>CANHBE010000202.1 GCA_947458575.1 Flavobacteriaceae bacterium
ATACAACCCTGCGAACTTAATCTTACTGCAGGATGCTGCTGCATTGTTTTCGTTGGAGAATAAAAGGTCAGCCGAGGAAGAATTCCAAGTATTTGGATCGTTATCGACATCAACATATTGCATCGCATTGTTGTTGTTGTTTGTTGTCAATCCGTAATTTACTAGGGTTAGATTCGTATTCCCGATGAAGGAATAATCCCCATTGATGCTGTAAATTAGTTGTAAAGGGTTTGATGATGGTGTTCTAATTTCGAAGGGAACACGGACTTGAGCTGAAGCAACAAAACATAATCCACAAGTAAGAAGTGTTACCATAGTTACTTGTCGGAGCATTAAAGTTCCCGTAAATATTGCGTTGAAGCTTTTCAATTTGTTTTATTTTGACAGTCAAATCTACTTTTTATATAAGTTTCTACAAAGAAAAATGACGATAAAATGCATCTATTATCGATTAAATACATAAATTAATAATTAATTACGGAAAAATATTACAAATATTATTTTTCAATTTTTAAAAAACCACAACTTGAAATATTTGCAATTAGTAGGCATTTTGATTGCATATCTGTGTATATTGTAATTCAAAATTTAAATCAATGAAAAACTTAATTTTAATACGACATGCTAAATCAAGTTGGGACGCCCCACTGCATGATTTTGATAGACCATTAACACAACGAGGCATTACAGATGCACACCAAGTTGCAGCAAGTGCGCTAGCTTTTTTGCCAAATCATTATCATGTTTTTTCTAGTGCGGCCAAAAGAGCACGAGAGACTGCAATCATTTTTGCACAAAATTTTTCATTTCAAGTCTCCGACATACAATTTAGTGAAGAGCTTTACACTTTTGATGATCGTATGTTAGAAAGTATCGTCAAGGCTTTTCCGAATTCTTATAATAATGTTATTCTTTTCGGGCACAATGAGGCTATTACAAATTTTGTTAATAAATTTGGAGACATTTTTATCGACAACGTGTCCACTTCCGGCTTTGTCTCTCTGCAATTTGATACAGATGATTGGCAAAACTTGCGTAACGGTAAAACAATAAAGGTAATTTTCCCAAAAGATTTAAATTAGTTGCATGTCACAAAATATCCATACTGATAGAGAAAAAAGTTGGTTAGCTTTTAATGCGCGAGTTTTGCAGGAAGCTGCTGACGATAATGTTCCACTATTGGATCGTCTTCGTTTCGTTGGAATTTTTTCGAATAATCTAGATGAATTTTTCCGTGTGCGTTTTGCCGCAATTCGTCGATTGAGTATGACAGGAGCTACCGGTGAGAAAGTTCTGGGTGGCATAAGTGCACAAGAATTACTGCAGCAAATCACACAAATTGTAATTAAGCAACAAGCGGAAAGCTTAAGGATATTGGATATAGTGCAGAAAAAGCTCGAAGATGAGAATATTTTCATTATCAATGAAAATGAGATATTGGAAGAGCATAAATTCTTTATTAAGGATTTTTTTATTCAAACTGTCAGTCCGGCCTTGGTAACGATTATCTTGAATGATCTTGCTGAATTTCCGCTACTAAAGGACACTTCAGGTTATTTAGCCGTCAAACTTGTCATGAAGCCGGAGAAGAGTAAAAAGACACTACTTAACTTAGTCAAACCGAAGCAAGAAGTGACCTATGCAGTCATCGAGATTCCAAAGACTATCAATCGTTTTGTGGTTCTCCCACCAAAAGATGGTAAAAGCTACATTATTCTCCTCGACGATGTTATCAGACTTAATCTACACAGTATTTTCAGCATTTTTGATTACGAGAGTATCTCAGCCAACATGATCAAAATAACTCGTGACGCTCAGCTGGAGATTGATAGCGACATGAGCAAGAGTATGATGGAGAAAATTGCATCTAGTGTCAAGGATCGACGAATTGGAGAACCAGTTCGGTTCGTTTACGATAAAGAAATAGGTAAGGATACTTTGAAGTTCTTTATTCAAAAAATGAATATACACGAAACAGATAGCATCATACCCGGAGGTCGATACCATAATCGAAGAGATTATATGAATTTTCCAAACTTAGGCAGATTCGATTTACTCTATAAAACCAATGAGCCTCTCAATGTTTGTGATTTAAACCTCGAAGGAAGTATACTTGAAAAAATTAGCAAGAAAGATTACTTGATGTATGCGCCTTATCAGTCTTTTTCATACGTCATCAAGTTCTTGCGTGAGGCAGCACTTGATCCTAAAGTGACTTCGATAAAGATTACCTTATATCGATTAGCCAAGAACTCACAAATCATCAGCTCATTAATCAATGCTGCGAAAAACGGAAAGCAGGTCACGGTACAAATCGAGTTGCAAGCAAGGTTTGACGAGGCAAGCAATATTTCTTATGCAGAACAAATGCAAACAGAAGGTATAAACTTGATTTTCGGGATTAAAGGATTGAAAGTTCACAGCAAAATATGTGTGATAGAAAGAATCCAAGACGGAAAACTAAAGCGATATGGATTGGTTTCGACCGGTAACTTCAACGAATCAACAGCAAAGATATATACCGATGTGACCTTATTTACTTGCCATGAGCAGATTCTGAAAGATGTAAACAAAGTCTTTGATTTCTTTGAAGTGAATTTTCGCGTGTATCGTTACAAACACTTAATCGTTTCACCGCATTATACGAGATCTCGCTTTTACCGATTAATCGATCGCGAAATCAATAACGCAATCATTGGAAATGAAGCCTATATAAAACTGAAAATGAATAGTTTGTCTGATTTTGAAATGATCGACAAATTGTACGAGGCAAGTCGCGCCGGGGTAAAAATTCAGCTTCTTGTGCGCGGTATTTGCTCATTAATTCCGGGAGTTAAAGGAATGAGCGAAAACATCGAAGCCATAAGTATTGTTGATAATTATCTAGAACACGCTCGTGTTTTTATATTTGGGAATAATGGAGATCCTGATGTTTTCATCTCTTCTGCAGATTTTATGACTAGAAATATTGATGCAAGAGTAGAAGTTACCTGTCCAATCTACGATCCAAATATCAAGCAGGAACTCATCGATTCTTTTGATATCGGTTGGAAGGGAAATGTAAAAGCGCGATACCATTCCGATAAACTTGATAATAAATATCGTATTCGAGGGAATAATCCTGTTTTTAGAGCACAATTGGAAACATACAATTATTACAAAAATAAGTATGCTTTGTCTGCCGAAGGAATGCTCATCGATACAGTCAACTCCAAAATCCCTAATCAATAAATGATAAACATTAGAAAGTTTGCTGCAATTGACATTGGTTCTAATGCCATGCGTTTACTGATTGCGAACATTATCGAGGAAAAAAACGTTCCTACTCACTTTAGTAAAAATGCTCTGGTTCGCTTGCCGATTCGATTGGGTCAGGACTCGTTTACGGTTGGAGATATATCCGAAGAAAACACCAATCGGATGGTCGATGCCATGAAAGCTTTTCAACTACTAATGAAAGTTCACAAGGTTGAAAAATATAAAGCTGTCGCAACCTCAGCCATGCGAGAGGCAAACAATGCAGCGGAAGTAATCAAAATTGTCAAAGAGCAATCCGGAATCGAGATTGAAATTATCGACGGAAAAACAGAAGCCGCAATTATTGCCTCAACAGATTTACATCATTTGTTACAAGCTGAAAATACGTATTTGTTTGTCGATGTGGGCGGAGGAAGTACCGAGTTCTCTCTATTTTCAAATAATGTGATAATCGCATCTAAGTCGTTTAAGATCGGAACCGTGAGGCTGCTCAATAATATGGTCAATGATATTGTCTGGCACGAAATCGAACATTGGATTAAGCAACATACCGCAGACTTTGAAAACGTCATTCTCATTGGGTCAGGCGGTAATATCAATAAACTTTTTAAGATGTCCGGAAAGCAGCAAGACAAGCCGCTAACGTTTATGTATGTGAACAGACGTTTTAATTTTCTAAACGCATTGACATACGAGCAGCGTGTTTCAGAACTTGACCTTAATCCAGATCGTGCAGACGTTATTGCTCTCGCAACAAAGATTTATCTCAATGCGATGAAATGGTCTGGTGCAAAACATATTTATGTTCCTAAAATTGGCCTATCAGATGGTATCATCAAAGCTATGTATTACAATAAAATATAATATAGAAGCGTGAATAAAAATCGTCTAGAGGCTTTTAGCGATGGTGTACTAGCCATCATTATTACTATTATGGTACTTGAAATTAAGTTGCCTAAAGATGCTTCGTGGCGCGCGCTTGAAAGTTTATTGCCTGTATTAGAAAGTTATTTGTTGAGTTTCATTTACATCGGAATTTATTGGAACAACCACCATCACTTAATTCACAGTACGCGCCGCGTTAATGGAAAAATATTGTGGGCTAATTTGCATTTGTTGTTCTGGCTGTCTTTGGTTCCGCTTGCGACAAGATGGAATGGAGAAAATAATTTTACAGAAACTACGATGGCGCTTTATGGACTGATACTCCTAATGTCAGGTTTTGCCTATTTTATATTACAATCTATTATTATCAAAAGTCAAGGGGAAAATTCGATCTTAAAAGCTGCTATCGGAAAAGATGTAAAGGGAAAGGCATCACTGCTGTTATATATTGTTGGAATCATCTTTTCCTTTTATAATGTTTGGATATCCGGCTCAATATATATCATTGTAGCGCTCATGTGGTTGATTCCCGACAAACGAATTGAAAGAACTTTCGACCAAATCTCCTAATCAAATCAGGTTTAAAATCGAATCGTCATATTGGTCGTGATCAAGTAGTTTTCCCGCTGATTTTCAATGAAAATAGGCTCACGTGCACGAAACATTTTGCCTTCAATTCGAAATTGAACAGCATCTGAAATAGCATAATCGAAATTGGTTGATAATCCTAAAACCTGACTGCCATCGGCTGTGTTGGTTGCGATAATAACTTGATCTTCATCGCTATAGAATTCACCTCGTGCTGCAAGCTTTACGCGTTTATTGACGCGATATCTCACGATGCCAACGGGAGAAAACCACGTGGCATACTGTGCTGTTGCTTTCTTCTCTGTTCCCAAATCAAATCCGACAATAAAATCAAATTTGCTTCGGGTTTCATATTGCCAATAGAAATTATGAAAAACTCTGAAAGTCCGCAAA
>CANHBE010000203.1 GCA_947458575.1 Flavobacteriaceae bacterium
CATGCAGGCATCAACGATAGGAATTCCGGTTTGTCCGTCCTGCCAAGCCTGAATATACCTTTCGTTTTTGGTTTTGATTAGACTGTCGTATGCTCGATTTACATTTTCGAATTCCATTCGGCACTCGTCCTCAAATTTTTGGATAAAATGACAATGCCAATGCAACCTGGAAACAAAATTGAGTATCGCTCTTTTATTTTTTGACTTTTCATAATGTTGATTAGTATACTGATATACTGTTCGCATACTGATATTTCCGTACGTAATATATGGTGAAAGTCGACTACATCCTTTCCGGCTTAAACTGGGTTTTGAAATATGTTTGCTGTAATTGACGTACCGCTCTTTCACAAAACTGTCTAAATAGCGCCACGCGGTAGTTTCGCCTCCTTGCTGAAAATTCGCGTTTCTCGTTGTGATGGTTGAAGGCAACTCCTCACCTGAAATTCTATCGAAGAACTCGCTGTCTAGACGTTCAATAATGAGCGACTTGAAGTCAATTTTTTTGATATCATCTTGCATGAAATTCTCCCACCTTTTGTCCCAATCTTTCCTCGACTTTAACTTTCGGATGACGCCATGCATTTGAAATTCATGCCAATCAACATCGTTTTGATCAAAATACAGTTTCATCTCTACATCGCGGTCAAAAGTGATCTTGTTTCCTATTTCTTGGTGGGAAAAAATCGTCTTCACATCGTAGATCTCAAATAAGTTCGCCATGACCGTTTTGACTTCGCTGTGGAAAAAGTAAATACGGGCAGCAATTGTGTCTAACTTCGACTGCATGTCGCACAGAGATTCGTAGATAAAGCGCCAATGGCGGACATCCGAATCGTGATAACGCATTACCGTAGGCTCAAAAAAATAAACTAAAAGTATAGGAATACCATCTTGTTGTGCGTGATAAAGTGGCTCGTGATCTGTAAACCGCAAGTCACGCTTAAACCAAACAATATTGATTGTTTTCTTGCTCAACTTACTTCTATAGACTTAAGTTCTTTGTCAGGTTTGGCATAACTAAGGCGATCAACGCGCTCCGTTTTGTGATAACTGTCCAAACCGGAGCAGGTTAAACTTCCTGCCTTTTCCAAATCAATAAAACCATCAATTTGAAGACTCTCTTCCGGGAGATAAACTTGTTTAACTTCGCCGATAATCATTACGGTATTATTAATTTTCAAATCTAGACGCTCACGAAACTCTAATGCGATTTGAATTCGACTTTCCTTTACAAACGGTGCGAAAAATCCATTTTTAAACTCCGGATGGAGTCCGGTGGCCTCGAACTCCGATACAAAACGATCATATCTTGCTGAAGTTTGATGTGCCTTTTGATAAATATCGCGGTGGATGTGATTGACTGTGTAAAAACCGGTATTGATAATATTCTCCAAACTATGACGATCAACCACAGCGGGACGAAAAATGATAGCAAATAGTGGCGGTTGACTTCCGATGTGTGTTAATGAACTGATGATGGCACAGTTGGTCTGACCTGATACGTCTTGCGTACCAACCAAGCAAACACTTTTGAATCCAATTAAACTGTTTACAAAATGTACACGCTCAAGTTTTTGCATGGCCATGATGTCTTCATGGGAAATTTGTATCATCATATTTAACTTATTTTATATTCATAATCGTTGAAATTGTGGATTATTGTAGAGAAACCCATTTTCTGTTGCTGTTGAGTTGAAAAGTACCCAAATGCTCTTTTGTCCACTCATGAGGAGCTATCAATGATAGAAAATTAATGCCATCTGCGCCGCGATAAAGATGATAAATTTCACCGATCACAGGTTCAAAAGAAAACTTTGCATTATAAATCAATTCGTTCCACTCAAACTCTTGCATGAGGCTTTCATATTGTTCTCGAATTTCCTGAAACTTGCTCGCGAACTCCTTGTTTACATTGTCAATCCCGCGACTTTTCCATGAAACAACATCGTCAACGCGAATTACCGGTCCACCCACACTAGTTCCATAAGGCAAAACGTTTGCGTAATAGCCTTGTTCGTCATTAAAAACAATCTGATCAGGTCTTTCTTTTTCCATGCTTTTGTACTTTGCTTGTGCGTATTTTATCGTTTTGAAATTTTATTGTTTGAAATGCTTTTTTGTCTGCTGCACTTGAACCGATCGATTTCAGGCTCTCGTTTTTCTCTGTGTTTCGTTTTGCAATTTTCAACTCTTGTTCTCCAAAGTTTATAGCTGCTAAACTTCAACTCTTTTTTCATTAAAGCCCGAACATCACTTTCTTTAAGTCCAAATTGAAACTTGATTGCTTCAAAAGGTGTCCGATCTTCCCAAGCCATTTCAATGATTCGGTCTATTTCAATGTCAGTCAGTTCCGTGTTATTCATCATAAAAATCTGTTTAATTTTTATTTAAAAATAGTAAACAAAAATATTGCAATTAACTTTTACTCCAACCCAAAATTTTCCCAAAATTGAAATAAAAAAACAATTGATCTTGTCTCCGAAAAAATCGTTTATTTTGCGGAATATTCTACAGAATCATGATGCAAACAATACAAGCTAACGGTTATCCGATATACTTCAACCAAGAAGGCTATGATGCGTTGAACGAATTACTGATTCTTGAAAAATACTCCACTATATTTATCATTGTCGACGAACACTCCAATGAATATTGCTTGGCTAACTTTTTAGCAAACCTGGCGACGGAGATTACTATTGAAATAATAGAATTTGACTCAGGTGAAAATTCAAAAAATATCGAAACCTGCGTTCAGATTTGGAATGTACTAACCGAATTAGCAGCGGACCGAAAAAGCCTTATTATTAATGTTGGCGGCGGCGTTGTGACTGACCTAGGCGGATTTGTCGCATCTACGTTTAAGCGAGGAATCGACTTTGTACATGTGCCAACCACTTTACTGGCAATGGTCGACGCCTCAATTGGTGGAAAAAACGGTATCGATCACGGAAATCTAAAGAATCAGATAGGCGTAATTAACGTTCCTAGGTTGCTTATTATTGATTCAGGATACCTTGACACCTTGCCCAAAAACGAAATGCGCTCCGGACTTGCAGAAATGATCAAACACGGCCTGATTCATGACGCTGACTATTGGCAGAAGTTTTCTAACTTGGATTCGATCGATTTTGCCGATTTTGATGAATTGATTTATCAATCGGTTGTCATTAAAAATAACATAGTGAGCCAAGATCCGACCGAAAATGGTATTAGAAAAGCCTTGAATTTTGGTCATACTTTAGGTCACGCCATCGAAAGTTATTTTCTCTCAAACACAGATAAAAATACGTTGCTGCACGGGGAAGCTATTGCAGCGGGGATGATTCTAGAAAGCTACTTATCTTGGCAAAAAGACTTGATTACGGAGAGTGAATACTTGAAAATTAAAGATACCATCAATCAGATCTTTGAACGGGTTTCTTTCAATGACGAAGATATCATTGCAATTCAAGAACTACTGATTCATGATAAAAAAAATGAATATGGAACTATTCAATTTGCACTCCTCGATTCGATTGGAAAGATCAAAATAAATCAAACCGCTGAAAAAGAATTGATTACATTGGCTTTTTTGAATTATAAAACATAATATTTTTTTAATACAAGGATGGTAATTCACTTATTTTATTTTTTACATTTGCCGTAATGAACAAGACCAGAAATAGCGAAAAATACAGACTTTTCAGAAGCCATCTGAAGGTGGTTTTCTCTCCTTTTTTAAAAGGCGTTAAGGCTATGCGGAACGCCCTATTTTTCGAAATACACAACATCACTATTTTGTACAGCGAAAAGCTACCAATTATCTATGCTAATATTCGAGTTTGAATGTCAATTAAACAGTTGCCCAACTTTTTTAATTCACATTTAATTCACAACAATGAATACAAAGTATTTTGACCTAATCAACCAAACCTATTATTTTCCACAGGAAGAATTTACACTCAACAAAGACAACCTTCAATTTCACAATATCGATTTGATGAAATTGGTTGAGCAATACGGGACTCCGCTAAAATTTACCTATCTACCTCAGATTTCCAACAACATTAGAAGAGCCAAAAATTGGTTCAGACATGCTATGGAAAAAAACAAGTACGAGGGGAAATATTACTACTGCTATTGTACCAAAAGTTCGCATTTTCGCTACATCATGAACGAGGCGTTCAAAAACAATATTCACCTCGAAACCTCTTCAGCTTTCGATATCAATATTGCCGAGAATTTATTAGCCGAAGGCAAAATCAGCAAAAGCACTTATATTATTTGTAATGGTTTCAAAAGAGATCAGTACATACAAAATATCGCTAGACTGATTAACAATGGACATAAAAACACCATTCCGATTATAGACAACTATGAAGAACTAGATTTGCTCCAAAGCGAAATCAAAGGCAAGTTCAAAATAGGAATCCGAATTGCCGCCGAAGAAGAGCCGAAATTCGAATTTTATACCTCTAGACTTGGCATTGGTTACAAGAATATCGTCGCTTTCTACAAAAAACAAATTCAGGAAAACAAAAACCTGGAGCTCAAAATGTTGCATTTCTTTATCAATACTGGTATAAACGATAATGCCTATTATTGGAATGAGTTGGTAAAATGTATCAAAGTTTATATTGCGTTGAAGAAAGAATGTCCTTCACTCGACGGACTCAATATAGGCGGTGGATTCCCTATCAAGAATTCGTTGGCCTTCGAGTACGATTATCAATACATGATAGACGAAATTATCAATCAAATTAAGATCGCCTGTGACGAAGCTGAAGTAGATGTACCCAACATTTTTACCGAATTCGGGTCGTTTACAGTTGGGGAAAGCGGCGGTGCGATCTATCAAATTCTGTATCAAAAACAACAAAACGATAGAGAAAAATGGAACATGATCGATTCGTCGTTTATCACTACATTGCCAGATACATGGGCGATTAACAAGCGCTTTATCATGTTGGCCATCAACCGTTGGAATGACCAATACGAACGAGTACTATTGGGCGGAATGACCTGCGATAGCGATGATTATTACAACTCAGAGCAAAACATGAACGCCATTTATTTGCCGAAATACAATAAGGAAAAACCGCTCTATATCGGGTTTTTCAATACCGGTGC
>CANHBE010000204.1 GCA_947458575.1 Flavobacteriaceae bacterium
AAAGAAGGACTAATTTTAGAATTTATTCCTTTATACAATATTAACATGCTCGCTATGACGACACATTATCGAAATTTCTTCCAGCGAATTTTTGACGTTAGTTTATCAAGAAAGTTGGCATTTCACACGAAGATTCCTGTTTTGGCTTTTCATTCCTAAAAAAAAAACCGCGACACAAAGAATGTCACGGCTTGGAAATATAATTGAGTTAATGGGTTAGTTGTTGAGCATGACTGGCATGACGAGCATGGTTACGGTTTCGCCTTCATCTAAACCGTCTGCCGGCGTTAATATTCCCGCTCGATTTGGCAGAGACATTTCGAGAACAATCATATCAGACTGAAGATTGGTCAACATTTCAGAAAGAAATCTTGAATTGAACCCGATTTGCATATCATCACCTTGATAATCACAAGTCAAACGCTCTTCCGCTTTATTGGAATAATCAATATCTTCAGCTGAGATATTTAGTTCTGCACCTGCAATTTTGAGGCGAATTTGATGTGTTGTCTTATTGGAAAAAATTGCGACACGTCTCACAGAGTTTAAGAACTGCGTTCGGTCTATCAACAATTTATTTGGATTCTCTTTCGGAATAACCGCTTCATAATTAGGATATTTACCGTCTATTAGTCGACAAGTCAACACATAGTTATCAAACGAAAAAGTAGCGTTTGAATCATTGTACTCAATCTTAATTTCCGAATCGGAGGCACCAAGAATACTTTTCAATATGTTTAGCGGCTTTTTCGGCATAATGAAATCTGCCACTTGCGTCGCCTTGACGTCGGTTCTGGCGTACTTCACTAATTTGTGAGCGTCGGTAGCCACAAATGTCAAACCTTCCGGTGAAAACTGGAAGAAAACCCCCGACATTACTGGTCTTAAGTCGTCATTTCCGGCGGCAAAAATCGTTTTGCTGATTGCGGTAGCTAATATTTCTGCCGGAACAACAGTGCTTGAAGGATTATCGAGATTTACCGATTTCGGAAATTCTTCTCCCGGAGCGTAAGCTAAAGCATATTTTCCTGAGTTTGAACTAATTTCGATTGTGTTATTTTCTTCAACGGTAAAGGTGAGCGGTTGCTCCGGAAAAGTTTTGAGGATTTCCAATAACAACTTAGCCGGCACGGCCACACTTCCTTTACTGGTAGAATCGATTTCTAATGTGGCGGACATTGTTGTTTCAAGGTCAGAAGCCGAAACAGTCAATGTTTTGCTGTTCAACTCAAACAAGAAATTATCCAATATAGGCAAAGTGTTGTTACTATTGATAACACTTCCCAGAACTTGTAATTGTTTTAATAAGTAAGAACTCGATACTATAAATTTCATTTTCTTTTTCTTTTTTTTATTCGTGTAGGACTTTCGTTATCGAAAAATCCACATCTTACAAATATATCCTAAACTGTCTAATATCAAAAACAAATTTATTAACACTACTAGCCATATTTCCTTTTGCGAAGGAAGGTAAAAAGGAATCCGAAAATAGTCAGAATTACAATTGGAAGTCCGACAGTTATCCCTTGAATCATCGTATAATTTTCGAAAACTTTTTCTTTGTCCAAGAGCGGCAAATTGACTTCTTTGTTTCTAATGTTAATAAGTCCACTGTCATCTAAAAGATAATTGACGCAATTAATCAAGAATTCTTTATTGCCATACAATTTATTGGTCCATTTATCATAGCCAAGTTCCAAAGGCTGGAAATTTTTATCAAGTTGATTTCGAATGAGATCTCCATCTGAAATAACGATCATTTTGTTGTCTCTGCCTGAAGACATGAATTTCTTTTCTGGAAAGGGCAGGATTCTGTTCTTGTACACCGAATTAAACTTGCCTTCAAAAAGCACTGCCAATGGTATATTTCCTTTGTTTGCAAATTCGGATTGTTCAGGCCTTTCAGTTACCATATTCAAATTTACATCAACCGGAGTTCCAACTAATCTTGAATAAGGAGAAGATTGAAGCAATATTGTTTTTTTGATATTGTTATTCAAAAGTTCGATTCCGTTTGTAAAATCGAATTTTAGGGCATCAACGTTGTTTGCAATCGGATTTCTTGTGCTCGGATACACCAAAGGCGCATAAAACCAAGGATATTGCGTATACTGAGTAGCACTTCCTTTTTCGCCAGTAGCCAGAGCAATCGGGCTCGCCATGATGTCTTTCACCAAGTTCGGACCAATTCTAAATCCATATTTAAAAAACAGATCATTTAAATTTAAATCAAATGGAAAGGCTAAAGACGATCCAGCATCATTGTACAAGCTATCCATTTCGATATTGACCGCGTCTATGAGCCACAAAGTTTTTCCTCCATTCATTATAAACTGATCCATGACCATTTTTTCTTCGTCGGAAAAACGCTCGGTTGGCTTCGCAATAATAGCAAGGTCATATTTCTTGAGGTAGGCTAGACTTTCATTTGGTTTCCGCGCAACCGAGTCTAGAGTAAATGTTCCGATATAGTAGTTTTCGCGCACTTGCTTAATGAAATCTGCCATTAAAAGATCGTGCAATTCACCGTTTCCTTTGATGACTGCAACTTTTTTCGCTTTTGCTTTGGTGATCGTATTGAAGGCATTCGAAAATGCATATTCGAGGTGTTGTACCGAACTAATCACCTTTTCGGCAGTAGTCGCACCCATTATATTTTTGAGCAATGGCACTTTTGTGCTTTTGCCATTATAAGTCGCTATAGCCCAAGGAAAGACAACCTCTTGAGTTTGTTTCCCTCTATCTTCAACTGTCACATTTACTGGAGTCAAACCTCGTTCTAAAAATGACCGCATGATGGTGTCGCGTTCTTCTTCGTTTTCCAGCGGATTCACAAATTGAAAAACAACATTTCGATTATATGCTTTAAACTCCTCTAATATTTGCTGGGTTTCTGTTTGTAGTTTTTTGAATTCGCCGGGAAATTGTCCTTGTAGAAACACGTCGATGATTAAAGGCTCTTTCACGTCGTTCAAAATAGCAAGTGAAGTTTCAGAAAGTGTATAACGTTTATCTTGGGTGAGATCAAACCTTGCAAAGAATTGGCTGCCAACCACATTGACCAATATCAAGATGGTAAAAGTTAACAGCAATGATTTTAGATTTTTGTTTTTGACTGCTTTCATTAGTTTTTCAACGATTTAAGTTTAAAAACAGTCCATGACAAGAATGCAATTGTAATACTCAAAAAGTAAAGAACATCTCGAGTATCAATGACGCCGCGACTCATGCTTTTGAAGTGATTATTCATTCCAAATGAAGCAATAACATTTTCCCATTGAGGAAAGTAAGAAGCCAAGCCATCAAAGGCAAAATATAGGAAGAAGCAGAGGAAAACTGAAAGCAAGAATGCAACAATTTGATTTTCTGACAAAGTCGAGGTAAAGACTCCAATGGCTGCATAAGAAAAGATGATAAACAAGAGTCCGAAATACGATCCGATTGTACTTCCTACATCGAGATTTCCTGTAGGTTGTCCATATAAATACAACATTACAACATACAATATCGTGGGTACTAGAGCGAGTATAATCAAAATAACGGCAGCGAGGAACTTACCACTGACGATTTGCCAAAGACTAATTGGTTTAGTCAATAGCAATTCAATTGTTCCTTGTTTAAATTCATCGGAGAAGCTGCGCATTGTAATGGCGGGAATGAGAAGGAGAAAAATAAGTGGTGCAATGCTGAAAAACGGACTCAAGTCGGCGAAACCGCTGTTGAGAATATTATAATCGCCTTCAAAAACCCACAGATAGAGACCGGCGATGAGAAGAAATATGGCTATGACCAGATAACCAATCGGTGCTCCAAAAAAAGACTTAATTTCTCGAAAAAGTATGGCTTTCATTTAAAATGGAATTATTTGTAAAATCTCAAGTTTTCGATATTACTGCAAACTTACTAATTTATCGACGCTCCAAGCTTCGGGTTTGGCATTGAATAGACGCTTTGTATATGTCCAAACATCATTAAACAATTCAGACTTTCTATAATTTTCCAAATCGTCTTCGCTTTCCCAATAACTGTATGTAAAAAATATGCATGGGTCAGTTTTGTCCTGATATAATTCGAGTAAGCAATTTCCTTGAGCGCTACGAATCTTGCTTTTCATCAATTCGAAATTCTCGAGAAAGGCTGGAATGTTTTCGTGGCTAAAACTCATTTTCACGATACGTACAAACATAGTGTGATTATTATATTTTATGACTTAAAATTGACTGTAATGATATCACGATACCCTAATCCAAGCAAACTTGAGGCACTTCCAACATATTTAGGATTACTCCGAAAAATCGCAATTTCCAGAAGACCAGCTTCGTTGAAAATGGCCAATTTATCGCCTTCGTGCGTCTTCAGAGGATAGTTGCTGTTTTTAGAAATATCGGAATATTTTGCCCAGATATTTTTTATTGGACTTGTTTTTTGTTGACTTTTGGCATGATTCAAGGGAATTTCATAGGGGCGACCTTTTGCTATCTCGAGAAACAACTTCTTGGATATATTGGTCACTACATTTCCAAAATGATCAATATAGATGACGTTGCCCTTGATTGAATTTTTGTCTGCTGCCACAATAGGTTGCATTTCGGTTACTTGTTTCAAGGATTTTATTTCCTTTCCAATCACATTCAATAATCCACCTTTTGCGACATGACAGGCAACTTTGACCAAAACATCCAAATCGGTCGCGTCTGTAGGCAATCGATCGTGAATCGTAATCGTAACCAACTTTTGCGGAGATTGATGCTGTAATAGCATACTCAATATCCCATTATCTGCACCGACGAAATAGTGGTCATTCCATTGCATAGCAATATGCTGATTTTCTTTGTTAAATTCTGAATCAACTCCAATAAGATGAACTGACCCTTTCGGGAAATGTGCATAAGCGGCACCCAGAACGTAACTTGCTTCAGAGGTATTAAACGGATCGATGTTATGCGAAATATCAATAATCTTGGCTTCGGGGAATTCTGATATTATTTTTCCTTTAAGTGCACCTACAAAATGATCAGTCAATCCGTAATCTGTCGTAAGTGTAATTATTGACATAAAATTGTTTATAAATAAAAAGAAAACAGAACTAAAAACTTCCTAATTTTG
>CANHBE010000205.1 GCA_947458575.1 Flavobacteriaceae bacterium
CAAAACCAAAACTGTGGAAATGGGAAATATGCTGATTTGGCTATTTTTTCCTTTCATCCTGTTAAGCATATCGCTACCGGTGAAGGCGGAATGATTACAACTAATAGCGAAACACTTTATCACAAATTATGGGAATTGCGAACGCATGGCATTACACGCGATCAATCGAAATTTAAGAATTCCAAAACTTTTGCTGCGGGGCAAGA
This sequence comes from Flavobacteriaceae bacterium, assembly GCA_947458575.1. GTDB lineage: Bacteria > Bacteroidota > Bacteroidia > Flavobacteriales > Flavobacteriaceae > Flavobacterium. The sequence continues at coordinate 207 of CANHBE010000205.1, forward strand.
CATTAGTAATGATCAGCCTTACCCAGGTTGGTACATGGAAATGCAGACTTTGGGCTATAATTATCGATTTACTGATTTTCAAGCGGCTTTGGGTATCAGTCAACTTTCCCGGGCTGAAGGTGGAATTATCCGCCGCAGAGCTATCGCCGAGCGCTATGAAAAGGCATTTGAAAATCAAAAATTTATGATTGGACAATCAGGTTCGGTTGTCGGTCATGCCTATCATTTGTATGTGATCGAAGTACCAAATCGACTCGGTTTGTATAATCATTTGCGCGACAAACAGATCTTTGCGCAAATCCATTACATTCCTTGTCATCTCATGCCGTATTATCGCGATTTGGGTTGGAACGAAGGCGATTTACCTCTGGCTGAAAAATACTATCAGCATTGTATTAGTTTACCCATGTATCCAACGTTGACTAATGAACAACAAGATTTTGTGATTCAAACCATTAAAGATTTCTATGCCTAGAATAGCCATCATACCGGCTCGTGGCGGAAGCAAGCGAATTCCTCGAAAGAATATTCGTGACTTCATGGGAAAGCCAATTATTGCCTATTCCATTGAGGCTGCACTAAAAAGCGACTTGTTTGATGAGGTAATGGTCTCAACTGATGATGAAGAAATAGCGACAATAGCAAGACAGTTTGGTGCAGCAGTTCCGTTTGTGCGCAGTGCCATCAATAGCAGCGACGAGGCAACTACCGTTGATGTTTTACTCGAAGTTCTTGACTTTTATAAAAAAGAGCATAGGTCTTGGCAACAAGCAGTATGCATTTATCCGTGCGCACCTTTCGTTACGGCTGAATTACTGGTACAGGCTTCGGCGGTCTTTCAGCAACAGCGCGCTGATGTGGTATTTCCGGTATTGCGCTATGGGCATCCCATACAAAGAGCATTGAAATTAGATCAAGCAGGAAGAATAAGTAATTTTCTTGCCGGATTTGATCAATCCAGAACCCAGGATTTGGAGCTAGCTTTTCATGATGCTGGCATGTTTTATTATTTTGATGTAGCGCGATTTGAACAAACCAAATCACTGCGAACCGATAATACCATAGCCATGGAGATTGATGAAAATCATGCCCAAGATATTGATAGCGAATCAGATTGGCAATTGGCAGAACTCAAATATCAAAACCTAAAATGAGACAATACAAATGTTTGAATCAACAGGTTTTTTCATCGCAGGGGTTTCATATTGAGCCTATTCGAGACGAAGATCAATTGTCGATTATGAACATTCGAAACGAACAGTTGTATCATTTGCGTCAGTCCGAGCCTTTAACTGCTGAAAAGCAGGCCCAATACTTTTCGTCTGTAGTGGCTGATTTATTTTGTCAGGAGAAACCGAGTCAATTGTTATTTTCCTTTTTTGAAAATGGCCAGTTTGTAGGATATGGTGGGCTAGTTCATATCAATTGGATCGATAGCAATGCAGAAATTTCCTTTGTGATGAAGACAGCATTAGAGCAAGATAATTTTGCACGCTATTGGTCAAGTTACCTGCAACTTTTGCAGCAAGTTGCTTTTGAAACGCTGAATTTTCATAAGATTTTCACGTATGCTTTTGATGTAAGACCTCATTTATACGATGTGCTGCTTGCGAATGGATTCAAAGAAGAAGCAAGATTGAAAGAACAATGTTGTTTTGATGGTCAATTCTTGGACGTTGTTTATCATGCTAAAATGAATAGAAGGATTTCATATCGAGTTGCGCAGGAATCAGACCTAAAGCTATATTTTGATTGGGCTAATGATCCTGCTGTCCGGGAGAATTCTTATAATTCAGAGCCCATATCAATTGAAGCACACTCAGCTTGGTTTATTGCGAAAATCAGAGATCCGAAATGTTTGATGCTTTTATTTTTTGACCATTTAGAGAATCCAATCGGACAGGTTAGAATACAGTCCAATGAAGATCAGCGCGCAGTTATTGGTCTCTCAAACGAGCGAACGCATCGCGGCAAAGGTTATGCTGCTATGATGATTGAGAAAGCCACGGAGATTTTCCTCAAAGAGAATCCTAAGATGACCGTGCTTGCATATATCAAAACACAGAATCAAGCCTCAGTCAAAGCATTTGAAAGAGCTGGTTTTATATTAACAGATACGATTGCCTATGAGGGACACCTCAGTTATTTATACACAAGAAAACTATGAAAATAGGAAATTTTACAATCGATAAAACAAGCCCGGTTTTTGTCATCGCAGAACTTTCCGCTAATCATAATGGTAGTCTCGAGAATGCATTGGCCACCATTAAAGCGGCAAAAAGAGCAGGTGCGGATTGTATCAAATTGCAAACTTATACTGCAGATACCATTACCTTAAACTCTGATAAAGAAGATTTTGTAATCAAAGATACCATTTGGAATGGTAGAAAGCTATACGACTTATATCGGGAGGCATTTACACCATGGGAGTGGCATAAGCAATTGTACGATGCGGCTGCTGCAGAAGGTCTAGTGTGTTTTTCATCGCCTTTTGACAAGACAGCAGTTGACTTATTGGAGTCGCTAAATTCTCCCGCCTACAAAATCGCTTCATTTGAAATTACTGATGTTCCGCTGATTGAATATGTGGCTTCAAAGGGAAAACCTATCATTATTTCAACAGGCATAGCTCGTGAAGAAGATATTGAATTGGCATTGGCTGCTTGTAGACGCATGGGCAACAATGATATCGCGCTGCTAAAATGTACATCGAGTTATCCTGCGCCTATAGAAGAAGCCAATATGATTATGGTGAAAGATCTTGCCGAGCGATATGGTGTAATTAGTGGATTGTCTGATCATACCATGGGTGGCACAGTTCCAATTGTGGCAACTGCTCTTGGTGCAAAGATCATCGAAAAGCACTTTATTTTAGATCGTTCGATTGGCGGACCTGATGCTTCGTTCTCAATGAATGAATCGGAGTTTACCGCTATGGTTCAAGCCGTACGAGAAGCGGAAAAAGCAATCGGTGTAGTTGACTATAATTTGACAGAGAAACAAGCAAAAGGACGCGATTTTAGTCGTTCATTGTATATTGCACAAGATATTCGTGCAGGAGAAATCTATACGGAGGAGAATTTACGATCTGTACGACCTGGATTTGGAATGCATCCCAAAGAGTTGAAGAATTATCTGGGGAAAGCTGCAACACGCGACTATTCGAAGGGTGATCGTTTTTTAGGATAAATATCAAAGTAATCTCATCATTTACAAGTTATTCTTATGTCAATCGATACTATTACAAATCAGAAAATACTGCTCCAAACATCCAATCACCCGACGCCACACCTCGAAACTGAACTTGAGATTATGCAGCGTCTTCTCGAACAGGGCAACACGATTTATTGGATGATTTGTCGTGGCGATTTTCAAACTTGTTTTCACAATCCTGAGCACAAGATCATGCATTGTAAAGTATGCCATTCTAGAGTCGAAAACGGACATCAGGCGCTGAAGGCAAGTGTGGAGCAGCATTCGAATTTGCACGTGATTTACTACCGTGATTATCTCTCGTTGAATGAATTCAAAAAGAAAAACTATCCGGGTAATGTAACTTTTGAATCGATTGATGAACTGAAAGCACATCGATATGGCAGCTATGATAATGGTCTTGCTACCATGTCTTCGCTCGTTTCTTACACACGTGACCATCGTCCTGATTTAAAAAAATACCAAGATTTTATTCAACGTGGCTTGCTCACAGGCGCTTATTTGTATGATACTTTTTGTCTGGTTACCGACCAGATTCAACCTGATTTAGTGATTTTGTTTAATGGGCGTTTTATTGAAAACCGACCGCTGTTGCGCGTTTGCGAACATGAAAATATTCAATACGCTACACATGAACGCGGCGGAAAAATGAAGAATTTCTTGTTTAGATTCAATTCCATTCCACATTCTTTTGAAGCTATTGCCGATGAAATTCAGCTGCTTTGGCAAAAAGATGATCCTCGTCGGGAAGAGATTGGTGCCCATTTCTTTAACAAAAGGGTAAAGCGTGTGGAAGATGCCTGGCACTCTTTTACCAAGAACCAAAAATACGGCAAGCTCCCGGCTAGTTTTGAGCAAAACAAAGACAAAAAAATAGTCACGATTTTCAATTCGTCATTAGATGAGTATGAGGGTTTGTCAGGTTTTGGACCTAAATTTTATCCGAATGACAACGAAGGAATTCTGCAATTGTGCGAAAGTTTGAAAGCGTATCCGAACATCAAAGTCTATATGCGCGTTCATCCGAATCTCAAGGGCATTGACAATACACAGAACCGTTTCATTAACACGAAACTAAGGAATTCGAATATTGAAATTATTCCTCCTGAAGATACAGTTGATAGTTATGAACTCGTGAACAAAAGCGATATCATTATTGTTTTTACTTCAACGGTGGGAATTGAAGCTGCTTTTGCCGGGAAGAAAGTGGTTTTACTCGGTCGTGCTGCGTACGAAAGTTTGGATTGTGCGGTGATTCCGGAAAGTCACGATGAACTGATGAATGTTCTTACTGATGAAAATTATGTTTTTCCACAATTGAATCCTGAAAATCCACTAAAGTTTGGATATTGGTTTGAAAATTTTGGCGTCGATTATAAACATTATAAGCCGACCGGAATCAGTAAGGGTAAGTTCAATGGCAAATCAATTAAGGCGAATTTTCTCCTACGACGAGTTAAGCGATTTGTAAAATGGTTCGCGTAATTCAATCCTATTAATTTTAAGATATTTTGCGATGAAGAAAATACATGTTGGTTTTTTGCTTTCTTATGATTACGAACTTTTGAAACAGTCTATTCCTCCTGTTTATGAGGATTCGGATCGAATTTTCTTGGCAAGAGATAAGGAACTCAGAACTTGGAAAGGACAAACTTTTAGCATTGATCCATCGTTTTAC
>CANHBE010000206.1 GCA_947458575.1 Flavobacteriaceae bacterium
CAGAAAATGAAATAACGCCAAGGCAGAACCCATAGCGTCACCGTCAGGACTTCGATGTGGTATGATCGCAATTTTCTTTGGATTGGCTAATAATGACAGCAGTAATTCGATTTCCTCTTTTTTCATAGGGTGCGAAGTTACATTTTTTTCCCAAAAGAGAAACAAATTAACAAGTTGTTACCAATTTACTTCATGAGAGATAAACCGAGCCAAACCGCGCCCAAACCGAGAATGATGCTGCATGAAATGTAGAAAAAAGCGGTTCCGATATTACCGTTTTGTAACAGTTTTATATTTTCATAACCAAAAGCTGAAAAAGTAGTGAAGCCTCCCAACAATCCGGTTACAATTAACCATTTCAAATTAGAGTTCATTAACTGATTTTTTTCTAACCAACTAACGGCAACTCCAATGAGAAAACAGCCAACGATGTTCACTATAAAAGTTGCTATCGGGAAATAAGTAGTAGAGTATTTCTGGGTAATAAGCGTAACAAGATATCGCAATACGCTTCCGATTCCGCCACCAACTGCAATACATATCAAAGTTCTAAACATCGGAAAAAGATAAACAAAGACGATTAGCGATGCTAAAATAAATCATAATATTGTAAAGTTGGATAGAAAAATCAAAGTTAAATGTCCATAACAAAGCAATCAATCATTTTTCATCAAAGTTGCACGCTATGTTTATTTCCATACATTTGACACTTAAAAAAAAAGTAAAATATGAAAAAGCTTAAATTTTTGGTCCTGGCATTAGCAACTGTTGTATTTCTATCTTGTTCATCTAGTAGCGATGGAGGCGGCGGCAGCAGCGACTCAACATTCATCAAGTTCAAGATTAATGGAACTGCATCAAACATGCCTGAACCAAGTACTGTTACATCATTAAATGCAGCGATATTTGGAAGTCAAGATGTGGGAAGTGATATTCGAACATTGATTTTGCGGACACCTAGCACTGCTTTAGCAGGTACACACGATATCGTGAACGTTGCTCCTTCAGTTTTAGATGCCTACGGAGTGTCATATTCATTTGGAGATATTTCTTTTGATGCAACCTCAGGAACCATGACTATCACAAGCATTGGTGAAGAGTACATGACAGGAACGTTTTCTTGTTCGGCGGTCTATGAAGGAGTAACCTATAACATCACCGAAGGAAGTTTTAGAGTATTTAAACCTGTTCCTGTTGATTAAAAATTTTTATACGCAAAAACCGAAAGCCTCTTCACAAAAGAGGCTTTTTGCTTGGAAGAAAGTAGCGATATGTGATTTGTCAGCTCATGTTACAATTGGATTTTAAAATATTCTACCTTTCCTGATGACGCTATTTATGGAATTTTTTCTTTCTTGTCGTCAACAGATTATTTTTTCCGGAGCTACTTTTATATTCCAATTTTAAAAGTATTTTTGCTCATGCAACACAACGTCCTAATTTTAGATTTCGGCTCACAGTATACGCAACTTATCGCTAGAAGAGTTCGTGAGTTAAATATTTTCTGCGAGATTTTTCCTTATCATCACATTCCTGAAGATCTTTCTACCTATAAAGCAGTGATCCTCTCTGGCAGTCCTTTTTCTGTTAGGGCTGAAGATGCGCCACATCCAGATTTATCCAAGATTAGGGGACACATGCCATTGTTAGCGGTTTGTTACGGCGCACAATACTTGGCCCATTTTTGTGGAGGCGAAGTAGCCCCATCTAACACCCGTGAATACGGACGAGCAAATTTGTCTTTTGTGAAAAGCGGAGAAGTTTTCTTTGAGGGTGTAGATGAACATTCACAGGTATGGATGTCGCACAGTGATACAATTGATAAATTGCCTCTCGGAGGTGTGCGACTGGCTAGCACGCATGATGTAATGAATGCTGCTTACAGAATTGAAAATGAGGTAACTTATGCGATACAATTTCATCCTGAGGTTTATCATTCAATCGACGGTAAGAAGATGTTAGAAAACTTCTTGGTAAAAATTGCGCAGGTTCCTCAAAACTTTACCCCAAACGCGTTTGTTGAAGAGATCATTGATGAACTCCAAACGAAGGTCGGAACAGATAAAGTGGTCTTGGGTCTTTCAGGCGGAGTTGATTCGACGGTTGCAGCAGTGCTCATGCACAGGGCTATTGGCAAAAATTTGTATTGCATTTTTGTCAATAATGGATTGTTGCGCAAGAATGAGTACGAGAGTGTATTAGATCAGTACCGGAACATGGGATTGAATGTCAAGGGCGTTGATGCTTCCCATCGATTTTTAAGTGAATTGGAAGGCATTGAAGATCCGGAAACAAAGAGAAAGACTATCGGACGCGTTTTCATTGAAGTTTTTGATGACGAAGCGCATCAGATTGAAGATGTCAAATGGCTGGCTCAAGGAACTATATATCCCGATGTCATCGAATCTGTTTCCGTAAAAGGACCTTCTGCCACGATTAAGTCACATCATAATGTTGGTGGATTACCCGATTTTATGAAGCTCAATATTGTCGAACCTTTGAGGATGCTCTTTAAAGACGAAGTTCGTCGCGTGGGCAAAACCTTAGGTATAGATCCTGCTTTACTCGGAAGGCACCCATTTCCGGGGCCGGGATTATCGATCAGAATTTTGGGTGCGATTACATTGGAAAAAATACGTATCTTGCAAGAGGTTGATTTCATTTTTATTGAAGGATTGAAATCTTGGAACTTGTACGATAGAGTTTGGCAGGCAGGCGCTATTCTTCTGCCGGTAAATTCTGTCGGAGTAATGGGAGACGAACGAACATATGAAAAAGTGGTTGCGCTCCGAGCAGTAGAATCGACGGACGGAATGACTGCCGATTGGGTTCCGTTGCCTCATGAATTTTTGATGAAAATATCGAATGAAATCATAAATAAAGTTAAAGGTGTGAATCGCGTTGTGTACGACATCAGTTCGAAACCGCCAGCAACAATCGAATGGGAGTAATAAATTTGTCATGAAGAAGTTTATCTTATTTTTTCTGCTGTTTGTAGTAGTAAGCATTCATGGTCAGTCAAAGAAAAAAGACCAGGAAGTAGACATCATAAACCACGAAGTGAAATTGGGGGAATCAGTGAGAATGCTATCCAAGAAGTACCTCGTCGATCCTGCTGAAATATATAAACTCAATAAGTTTGCTGTCGATGGAATCTCCGAAGGCATGATACTTAAAATTCCGGTGCCGAGAAAAGCAGGTACACCGGCGCCTGTAGCAAACACAGAAAAGAAAAGTGAGGTAACCAGTGATGAAGAATCAAGTCAGCAGTCAGTTAGAAATCAAGATATTGAAGAGAAGCAAAACAAAAAAGAAGAAATAAAAAATATTGAATCAGCAAGTGATATCAAGCAAATCATCATTACAGAAGACAAAACAGAAGTGAATCATAGGGTTTTACCCAAAGAAACGCTGTACAGTCTTGCACGAGATTTCAATGTCACTATTGATGATATTAAGGCAAACAATCCCGAAGTTGCAAAAAATGGACTTCAAATAGGGCAAGTGATCAAAATCTTAACTAATAAAAAAGTGGACATCAAGCAGTCTACTAGTATCATTAAATCAGTTCCCACAAAAAAGACCAATCAGCCTTCAAAAACCGACTCAAATCCCAATACGGACTCAAAAATTATTAGACATACCGTTCAACCGAAGGAAACCTTGTATAGTCTTTCAAAGAAATACAATTTGTCAGTAGAACAAATCAAGGAGCAGAACGCAGCTTTGTTAATAAACGGTTTACAAATTGGTCAGGTATTGGAAATAAAACCCAATAATTAAATATTAAATTTGTCTTAACAAAGTTAATCCTAATATACCTACAAATCTAATGCAACATAAATTTTTGCTGACAATACTGGCATTTTGGATAATGACTAGTGCTCTGCTTGCGCAGGATAAAAATTTTACAAGACACACTGTCTCCAAAGGTGAAACAATCGCACAAATCGCCACAAAATACAATGTCACTCCGTACGATATTTATAAATTAAATCCTGATGCTCAGAACGGAATCCAGGAAAACGACTTAATCTTGATTCCAGCATCAACTATTGTAAAATCGGGTTCCAATAATGTTACGGAAAATCCAAAAACACAAACCGGTCGAACTCATATTGCCAAAGCAAAAGAGACACTTTACAGTATTTCGAGGGAATATGCAGTAGATGTAGAGGAACTAAAGAGAATTAACGCAGCGACTCTTGTCAATGGTTTGAAAATAGGTCAAACAATCAAAATACCGGATTCGTCGTCAAAGTCAACCGGAGAAAGTCAGAAAGTAACAACTACTGAAGTTTACTCTGAACCAAAACCAGTAGCTGTTGATTCACAACCAAAGACTACATCTAAAACTGAAAATGCAGTCGAAGATCAATTGTATTATGTTGTTCAGGCGAAGGAAACTAAATTTGGAATTGCAAAGAAATATGGGATTACTGTGCAAGAGCTTGAAAAAAGAAATCCTGATATCGTCTCAAATTTGCCGGTTGGTTTTAAATTGCGCATCAGTGGTAAAGATGGTGGAACAATTAGCCCAAAACAGCCGATTGAAAAGCCAATCGTTGAAAAACCAAAACCGGTGACAACAGAAATTATCAAAGATGAAGTTGTTGAAACCAAAACTATCAGAACACTCACCAAAAACGGATTTGCGAACTATGAGGTGAAATCAGGGGATACAATGTTTAGTCTGACGCAGTACTTTAAAGTTAGTGAAGAGGAACTAATTCAATTGAATCCTACTCTCAAAGAAGGCGTGAAATCTGGTATGATTCTGAAAGTGCCGGCGAGAGGAACAATCAAGGTTGAATCTGTATCGAATGTTAATTTGCAGAACGAAAGCAAGACACTCGCTGTGAATTCGAATCGCAAGAAATTAGCCTTATTGATTCCATTTAACGCCGCGAAGATTCAAGCTGACAGTGTTAATACAATAGATGTTAGATTGCGGAAAGATGCATTTTTGAACATGACGCTAGATTTTTATTCCGGTGCCTTAATGGCTATTGACTCTGCCAAAGCATTAGGATTGAAAGTTGATGTGAATATCTTTGATTCTCAAGAGAGTAAGATGAGTTCGAATGTAGAAAA
>CANHBE010000207.1 GCA_947458575.1 Flavobacteriaceae bacterium
ATCGTCCTCAGAGAAATCATCAACCAGAATAATCTCAAAAAGGTCAATTGGATAGTTTAGATCTTTGATGCTGTCTAACAATACCGTCAGATTTTCGCTCTCATTTCGAAACGCAACGATTATCGAAAAGAATGTTTTTGGATTTGTGGGTGCTCCATCAAACGTTTTCACTCGGTTAAATCCCGCGATTAATTGTGCGATGGTAACCACATAAATCAAAATAATCAAAAGTAAAACTAAAACCATTCTACTATTTTAATTTGAAATTCATTACAAAAAAACTACCAATCACAACCGGTACAACCACATTGAGAAACCACATCAGGCTCGTGATAAAAATAACAATCCATTCGTTAATCCCCAACAATCCGAAGAAATATACTGCAACTCCTCCTTTTACGGCGAAATCTACAAACTGAAAACTCGGCAATGAAGAAGCAATAAAGTAAACACTCGTAATTGCTGACATGAGAATCAAATAGGGCAAATGCACATCAAATGCCAAGAACAAGAAGTAGTATTGATGCGAAAAAACCAAATAGCGACCTAAACCAAATAAGATATTTTTTCTGTGAATTTTCTTCGGAATTTGATTGATTTTGTGTGCCAGTTTTTCGAGCGAATAACCTTTAATTGTGAAACCTCTCAAGAAAAAAGAACCTAGAACCAAGACAAGTAACAATCCGAAAATAAACACAATCGATTTTAGTCTGATGACGTTGAATTCAGCATTAAAATACAGTAAACCAAAAAGTCCAAAAACAATTGTGAACAGCATTTGAATACCATTGCAAATCAAATTGAGAAAGACAATTTTTTTCGTTTTTGATTTCTCATAAAAAATCGCTTTCCCAGCATATTCACCCAAACCGTTTGGGGTAAATATTCCCAATGTTAATGCGCCTAAAACCTCTTTCGTCGCCTGCCACAGAGAAATGGATTGAATGTAAGTAACCAAATTTTGCCATTTTAAAATCTCAAGAAGGCGATTCAAAATACTGAAAATCAGCAAAAATAGAACACCTCCAATGGTCCATTTTTTTTCGAAAAGTGAAACAAATTTAACCCATTCCAATTGGTCATTTTTCGCTAGTTGATCGTAAATGAAATAAAACGCCGCCAATACAATCAAAACTTTGACGGTAAAAAGCAGGATTTGCTTAGCTTTGTGTGGAATTATAATCATTGCAGCAAAGAACGGAAACTCTCGGGGATTATAATAACTTTCAACTGTATTTACCCCAAGCCAATCAGCAACAATAGTATGGCAAACGAACGCATCATTTTAGGAATAGATCCAGGAACGACAATCATGGGGTTCGGACTCATCAGAGTGGTTGGGAAAAACATGGAGTTTATGCAGCTCAACGAACTCATCCTAAGCAAATACGATGATCATTACACCAAGCTCAAAGTAATATTTGAGCGCACAATCGAACTCATAGAAACGCATCACCCAGACGAAATTGCCATTGAGGCGCCGTTTTTTGGTAAAAACGTGCAATCGATGTTGAAGTTAGGTAGGGCGCAAGGAGTGGCAATGGCAGCAGGTTTATCAAGGCAAATTCCAATTACAGAATACGAACCAAAGAAGATAAAAATGGCCATTACCGGCAATGGAAATGCAAGTAAAGAACAGGTCGCCAAAATGTTACAGCAACTATTGGGGCTGAAAGCATTGCCGAAAAATCTCGACAGCACCGATGGTCTTGCAGCTGCCGTATGTCATTTTTTTAATACGGGAAAAGTTGTCGGAGCAAAAAGTTATTCCGGCTGGGATGCTTTTGTCAAACAGAATGAAGACAGAATTAAATAATTTGAAAATGTGCCATTTTTAAAACGAAATCAAAGTGGTTCGGTTATTTTCAAATTTTCAAATTATAAAATTTTCAAATTAAAATGTCTGGCATCTACATCCACATTCCTTTCTGCAAACAAGCTTGTCACTATTGCGATTTCCATTTTTCCACTTCAATGAAAAAGAAAGACGAGATGGTTTTGGCTTTGGAGAAAGAACTGCAATTGCGTGCGGATGAATTTCGAAACGAAATGGTAGAGACAATTTATTTCGGAGGCGGAACTCCCAGTATTTTAGCTGTTGACGAGATTGTTTTTTTGATAGACAAGATTTATGAAAATTATAATGTTGCGGATACGCCCGAAATTACGCTTGAAGCCAATCCGGATGATCTTTCGAAAGATCGAATTATAGAACTATCGAAAAGTCCAATCAACCGCTTGTCTATTGGCATTCAATCTTTTTTTGAGGAAGATTTATCACTAATGAACCGAGCCCACAATGCGCATGATGCAAGAATCTGTCTAGTAGAAGTTGTAAAGCATTTTGATAATATTTCTATCGATTTGATATACGGCATTCCGGGTTTGAGTAACGAGAGATGGATTCAAAATATCGAAACCGCATTGTCTTTCGGGATTCCCCATATATCTAGTTATGCTTTGACCGTTGAACCTAAAACAGCATTAAGGAAACTCATTCAATCCGGAAATATTGCAGCACCAAATGATGATGTTGCACGGGAGCAGTTTCTACTTTTAGTTGACAAATTGGAGCAAAGTGAATTCATACATTATGAATTGTCCAATTTTGGGAAGAATAATTATTTTTCAAAAAACAATTCCAGCTATTGGTTGGGTAAGAAATATTTGGGAATCGGACCATCAGCTCATAGCTACAATGGCATCTCAAGAAGTTGGAACGTATCGAATAACAGTTTGTATTTGAAATCTATACAAGAGAACAAATTGCCGAGTGAAGCAGAAGTACTGTCGCCAACCGATCGGTATAACGAGTACATCATGACAGGATTACGAACGATTTGGGGCGTTGATCTTGATCGAATTGAAAGAGAGTTTGGGGCAGAAAGAAGGAATTATCTGTTGCGACAGGCAGCCAGGTTCATTGATGATGGATTGTTGGGAATTGATGGATGCATTTTGAAAACAACTACAAAAGGGAAGTTCTTAACGGATGGAATTGCCAGTGATTTATTTTTGATAAATTTGGAGTAGAAAACTAACCGCAAGGTTCGCAAAGTTTTACGCAAGGTTTGCAAAGTTTTGAAGGGAAAAGGAAAAATATGCGCCACACAAAATATTTATTATGAATGAAAATCAATTATCCGGTATAGTTTTTAGAGACGCTTTAAAAGTTCATAGAAATTTAGGTCCAGGACTTTTGGAAAGCAGTTACGAAGAGTGTTTATTTTATGAACTAAATAAATCTGGGTTATTAATAGAAAGGCAAAAACCATTACCTCTGGTATATGAAGATGTGAAACTAGAAATAGGTTATAGGGTTGATTTATTGATCGAAAAGAAATTAATCATAGAATTAAAATCAGTTGATGCATTAAACGACATTCATTTTGCGCAACTATTAACTTACTTAAAATTATCAAATTGTAGATTGGGATTACTTATTAATTTTAATGTTACATTAATCAAAAACGGAATCAAACGCATTGCTAATAATCTCTAGTGAACCTTGCGTAAAACTTTGCGAACCTTGCGGTAAAAATGAAAACAACAATACAACATCAAACCAAGACCTTCGAAGTCAATCTTTCCAAACCCATCGACATTTCTATTCCACTTACCAATGATGATAAAAACCCAATTGCTTGGTATCTCGACAAACCAATCATCGAACCGGTGCGTTTTGGAGATTGGATTGGGAAAGTTTCGGAAGGAAGTTCATCAACTAATTTCAATAATATTCATTTCAACCCGCATGGTCACGGCACGCATACCGAGTGTCTTGGGCATATTACCAGGGATTTTTATAGTGTAAATGAAGCACTGAAGCAATTTTTTTTTACGGCAGAACTCGTTTCTATTGCTCCTGAATGGATAACGGAAGATTGGGTAATCACCAAGAATCAAATAGAGAAGGCCTTAGCAGGAAAAACACCCGAAGCAATTGTGATTCGGACGTTACCCAACGATCTCAATAAGTTGAGCATGAAATATTCTAATACAAATCCGCCGTATTTAGAAGATACCGCAGCTGCCTTCCTTTGCGAGATTGGAGTTGAGCATTTGCTGATTGATTTGCCCAGTGTTGATAAGGAACACGATGAAGGAATGCTATCAGCGCATAAAGCATTTTGGAACGTTAAAGATGTAAACAATCTAAACCACGATGCGCGGATGAATGCCACGATTACTGAGATGATTTTTGTTGAGGCTGAGGTTGGCGATGGCAGTTATATATTGAATCTGCAAATAGCGTCATTTGAAAATGATGCGAGCCCGAGTAAACCCATTTTATTTAAGATTAACGATTTTTGATTGTAGATTTTCGATTGGCCAAAAACTAAAGGTTAACACAAGATGATTACAGTTTCTGCGAATAAATCCAAATTAGATTTGCCTTTTATACAGCATTTTCTGAAAGACATTTATTGGACAGCTCCGAGAACCATCGAAGATTTACAAACTGCAATCGATCATTCATTTTGTTTTGGAATTTATGACAACGATCAGCAAATTGGTTTTGCCAGAGTCATTACTGATTATGTCGTCTTTGCTTATGTAATGGATGTGTTTATTGATGAAGCATATCGTGGTAAAGGCTATGCAATTATGTTGATTGATGCAATGTTGCACGAACCCCAATTGCAACAAGTGAAAATATGGCGATTAGCTACCAGAGATGCCCATCATGTGTATGAAAAGTTTGGATTTAAATTATTGGCCCATCCTGAAAGAGTGATGGAGAAAATAGTTTAGTAAGTGATGTTTAAACAATAAATATGAAGTATGAATATCCAACAGTATTTCGAATATTGTCTTGCTAAAAAAGGAGTGACTGAGCATTTCCCCTTCGATGAAGACATTTTAGTTTTTAAAGTAGGAGGAAAAATGTTTGCTTTGGCATCATTGCAAGAATGGGAAAAAGGAAATCCGTCGATCAATCTGAAATGCGATCCGGAAAGAGCTCAAGAGCTCAGGGCTGAATACGATGATATTCAGCCGGGCTATCACATGAGTAAAGTGCATTGGAATACCGTGAATGTAAATAAAGAACTGTCCGACAAATTCTTGAAGGAACTCATTGACCATTC
>CANHBE010000208.1 GCA_947458575.1 Flavobacteriaceae bacterium
ACTTGACAGTCTCTCCGGGAAAGTGATTGTAGTTGCCATCGAAACTACGGATCAACGTATGAATGAACTTTCTCCTTTTGAGAACGCAAGATATGGTGGCGGAAAAGCGAACGCTTACCTCGACTTTATTGTAAACACACTAAAACCAAGAATTGATCGGGAATACCGAACCAAATCCAATGGCCAAAATACAATGATGATGGGTAGCTCATTGGGTGGACTCACCACTTTGTATGCGTTGTTACAGTATCCTGACATCTTTGGAAAGGCTGCAATCTTCTCCCCCGCTTTTTGGTTCAACCGGAACGAAATTGTCAATACGCTGAAGCAGACAAAAGACTTCAAAGCCAAAGTCTATTTCATGCATGGCGACAATGAAGGCGATCCCGATATGGAACCGGATATGAATCAAATTGAGCAAATAGTCAATACAAAACGCTGCGAATGCAAAAAGCGCAACAAAAAAGTAATCGTCAAAGGTGGGCAGCACAACGAAAAATTATGGCGCGATGCTTTTGTAAAAGCGTATCTTTGGCTTAAGTAGTTGTCGGTTGACAGTTGTCGGTTCGAACATTCAAAATTTAAAATTCATAATTCAAACTCGAAATGAACAATAACGATATATTTAAAAAACTCCGTGTCGCTCTTATGTTGCGCGATGACCAAATCATTGAAATCCTTCAATTGGTAGATTTCAGAATGTCGAAAGGCGAAATCGGGAATATTTTTCGCAATCAAGATCATCCGAATTATATGGAATGTGGTGATCAAGTCTTGCGTAATTTCCTAAATGGTTTAGTGATACATTTGCGGGGAACAAAAGAAAATCCGAAGAACCCAAACGAGGTTCTGGCGAAACATCGAGCCGAAATTCCGGTGAAGGAAAATGCCAAACCACGCGTTGAATTTAAAGCTAGTCCAAAAACTGAATTCAAAAAGAAACCGAATCCAAACCAAAAAGGAAAAGAAAAGAGACCTACACCGAAAGTTGAAATCGTCGAGAAAGTAAAATTCAAAAATGGCAAAAACAAAAAATCCTGATCTTTCAATCAGGATTTTTTTATCTACATCAACTAGTTGTAATCTTGAACACTAAAACTAATCTCTCGTAATTCTATTGTAGTGCTTTTTGAACTTGGTCAGCAGCTTCTTGAAACTCAACCGCAGACAAAATTGGCATACCGGAATTGTCAATCAATTCTTTAGCGATTTCAGCATTTGTCCCTTGCAATCGCACAATAATTGGCACTTTAATGGCATCGCCCATGTTTTTATAAGCATCTACAACACCTTGCGCTACTCGATCACAACGTACAATTCCACCAAAAATATTAATCAAAATAGCTTTTACATTCGGATCTTTCAAAATGATACGAAAGGCCAATTCAACTCGTTTTGCATCGGCTGTTCCACCAACATCAAGGAAATTCGCTGGCTCAAATCCGGCATACTTGATCAAATCCATCGTTGCCATTGCTAAACCGGCTCCGTTTACCATACAACCAACAGATCCGTCCAAATCTACGTAATTCAATCCCGCTTCCTTGGCTTCCACTTCAATCGGATTTTCCTCTCTGATGTCGCGCATATCCGCATAATGTGGTTGGCGATATAGCGCGTTATCATCAATATTAACTTTGGCATCAACTGCCATGATCTTGTTGTCAGATGTTTTCAAAACCGGATTGATCTCAAACATCGAAGCATCACAGCCAACATATGCGTTGTATAATGACTCAACGAATTTCACCATTTCCTTGAATGCATTTCCAGTCACACCCAAATTGAATGCAATTCTACGTGCCTGAAAACCTTGCAGACCTACTGTAGGATCGATTTCCTCAGTAAAAATTAAATGCGGCGTGTGTTCTGCCACTTCTTCGATATCCATTCCACCTTCAGTAGAATACATGATCATGTTTCTACCGGTTGCTCTGTTGAGCAAAACCGACATGTAGAACTCAGACGTTTCACTTTCACCGGGATAGTATACATCCTCAGCAATCAAAACTTTATGCACTTTTTTCCCTTCTGCAGAGGTCTGCGGAGTAATCAATTGCATACCGATGATTTGCTCAGACAACTCAGTCACTTGATCTAAGTTTTTTGCAAGCTTCACACCGCCACCTTTTCCACGTCCACCGGCGTGTATTTGCGCTTTGATAACATACCATTGCGTTCCCGTTTCTGTCGTAAGTTGTTTGGCTGCAGCCACTGCTTCCACCGGACTATTGGCTACAATGCCACGTTGCACGCGCACGCCATATTTTGCTAAAATCTCTTTTCCTTGGTATTCGTGTATGTTCATATGGATGTGATTTGACTTTTTAAAAGTGCCACAAAAATAATAAAAACCAATAAACAATTGATTGCGATTTAGAGTTTTATTTTGAAGTTTTTTAGGAGCTATATCCCGCTATCCGCAGTATCTTTCCCGAGAACTCTTTCGGAGTTCAAAACTCCGAAAGAGTTTCTAGAAAAGGATACTTGCTCCTATCGGGGCTAGGGTTTCCGGCTTACAACAACTACATCGATTGAATAACATATTCTTCCCCAATTATTTGGATGTCAATAACAGTAACAATAGCTTTGCTAAAAAGTACGCTATGAATGCCAAAGAATTAGTTGCCTTGGCCGAGGAATTCGGTTGTCCACTATATGTTTACGATGCCGCAAAAATCGAATCTCAATACCTTCGTTTAACAGCTGCATTTTCAAAAGTAGAACGAGTTCGGATTAATTATGCAGTCAAAGCGCTATCGAATGTTGCGATTCTGCAACTTATCAAAAAGATCGGAGCCAATATCGATACGGTTTCTATCCAAGAAGTACAACTCGGTTTACACGCCGGTTTCCAACCACATCAAATCATTTACACACCCAATGGCGTTTCTTTTGAAGAAATCGAAGCAGCGGCAATGCTCGGTGTTCAAATCAATATCGACAATCTTTCTATTTTAGAACATTTCGGCACCAAACATCCTAAGGTTCCTGTTTGCATTCGTATCAATCCACACGTCATGGCAGGCGGAAATACGAATATTTCTGTTGGCCATATCGATAGCAAATTCGGGATTTCAATTCACCAAATGCCGCACATTCTGCGTATCGTCGAAAATACAGGCATGCACATCAATGGCATTCACATGCATACCGGTTCTGATATTTTAGACATCGAAGTATTTTTGTATGCGGCTGAAATCTTATTCGAAGCGGCGCATCATTTCAAAACCTTAGATTTTCTGGATTTTGGGAGCGGTTTCAAAGTGCCTTATCACAAAGGCGACATCGAAACGAACATTGAAGAATTCGGAAAAAAACTGACCAAACGCTTTAATTCGTTTGAGAAAGAATATGGCAAACCTTTGACTTTAGCATTCGAACCGGGAAAATTTCTGGTAAGCGAAGCCGGTTTCTTTTTAGCCAAAGTGAATGTTGTCAAACAAACGACTTCAACAGTTTTTGCCAGTATTGACAGCGGATTTAATCATTTGATTCGACCGATGTTATATGGATCGCAACACTTCATCGAAAACATTTCCAACCCAAAAGGGAAAGAGCGTTTTTATAGTGTCGTAGGTTATATCTGCGAAACCGATACGTTCGCTAACAATCGCCGCATCAGCGAAATAAAGGAAGGTGACATCTTATGTTTCAGAAATGCCGGCGCATACTGCTACGAAATGTCTTCCAATTACAACTCAAGGTACAAACCCGCTGAAGTTTTATGGATAGATGGTAAAGGAATATTAATCCGCCAGCGCGAGACTTTTGAAGACTTGCTGAAAAATCAAATTGCATTGGATTAGGAAAATTCTAAACTAATTAGAGCGCAATATCTCCGTCAATACTTCTCCTTCTGAGCCGTTTGGTAAATTCACATTTATTTTTTGCGCAATGGTTGGTGCAATTGCTGTAATCACTTTTCGATCATGCGTTTCACCTGCTTTGATATTCCAACCAAAGAAAATTAGCGGGACATGTGTATCGTAGGTGTATGTGGTTCCGTGACTCGTTCCTGTTGCTCCGTACTCGATATAGCCTGGCTTGTCAATAACAACCAAATCGCCGCCTTCCTTGGGATCATAGCCACGAGCAATACAGTGTAGATGATAGTCAGAACCGCTGTCTGCCAATATTTCTTCTTCAGAATAGACTCTTTTCACCTGATCTTGAGTCATTAAATAATCTTTGAATACTTGTTTTACTGTAGCTAAATCAAGCGATTTACTTTTGATCTTATTTTTATCGAAAAAGACATTGAAGCTAGAATAATTCAGTAGTAAATCTTCACCGTAAGTATCGACTGAAAACTTCCTCAAGCCCTTTGAAATATCCTTTGGTTCTACATTGGAAACATTATATTTATTGTCTTTCAAGAACTGGACATTCTCTGCTCCAGCATGATCTGCAGTAAGAAATAGTAAATAATTTCCTTTACCGACAGTTTTGTCCAAATAGTTCAAAAAGTCAGCAATCGTCTCGTCTAAACGCAAATAAGTGTCTTGCAATTCTATCGATCTTGGACCTAAAATATGTCCAATATAATCCGTAGAAGAAAAACTCACTGCCAAAAAATCAGTGATTTCGTCTTTTCCGAGTTCTTCCTTTTCAATTGCTTTCTTGGCAAAATCAGCTAATAAATTATTTCCAAAAGGCGTCGTTCGAATAACACCAGGATCATTCTTATCAAGCATACTTTTCAAATCGTAAGGAAATACTGGTTTGTCAACCTTATACAATTTCCCTTCATACGGATTATCATCAGATAAACTTTCGTTGTAGGTTGATAGCGGTCGAAGCAAATCCCAATTTTTATTCAAATAAGTCAAATAGTGTTTTTCATTGTTAAACTCATTCACCCAATTTGGCAATGTCGGACCGTAAAAAGTACTCGAAATAAAGCTTCCCGTCTTACTATACCAAAATGCCCAATTCGCAAAATGTCCTGCGGGAAGAATGGCACCTCGGTCTTTGATACTCATTCCTATCACTTTCCCTTTAAAGTTGGTCGATAGTCGCAATTCATCAGTAATCGTTGTTGACAAAAGATTCTTGGGTGACATTGGGTCATCGCCCTTACTACT